>CACBHP010000001.1 GCA_902539115.1 uncultured Prochlorococcus sp.
TTTTTCTTGAGCTTTCTTTAATCTCAAGATTTAAACTTAAATTTTTTGATTTTGCTAATGTATTTTCAAGATCAATTTCTAAGAATAAAAATTCATTATCCTTATTTTTTTGAATTTCTTGGATTGATTTTTTTGGGAGTGTAAAACATGGGATTCCTATTGCAATACAATTACTATAAAAAATATCGGCGAAACTCTCTCCAATGATTGCTTTTATGCCCCATCTCATTAGTGCTTGTGGGGCATGTTCTCTGCTGGATCCACATCCAAAATTGCTATTAACAATTAGTATTGTGGCATTTTTGTTTTCCTCTAAATCAAAAGGATGCTTTCCCTTTAAAGTTTCTCTATCGTCATCAAAAACAGATTCACCCAATGAATCAAAGTTAACACACTTCAAGAAACGGGCTGGAATTATTCGATCTGTATCAATGTCATTACCAATTAAGGAGATACATCGCCCGTTTATTTGTATAATTTTTCCAATTGGTGGGGTAAACTCGAATTCCATTAGTTGATGAATTCTCGCACATCACTGACTTTGCCATTAATTGCGGCCGCAGCAACCATTGCTGGACTCATGAGAAGTGTTCGCCCGCTGGGAGATCCTTGCCTTCCCTTGAAATTTCTATTACTAGAACTTGCACTAACTTGATTCCCTATAAGCTTATCTGAATTCATTGCTAAACACATTGAGCAGCCTGGTTCTCTCCATTGAAATCCAGAATCTTTGAATATCTGATCAAGACCTTCTTGTTTCGCTTCATTAGCTACTTTTTCTGAACCAGGAACTACAAATGCTTTTACATTCTTAGATACTTTTTTGTCTCTTAATACTTTAGCTGCAACTCTCAAGTCACTTATTCGCCCATTTGTGCAACTGCCGATGAAACAAACTTCTACCGGAATATCTTTTATTGATTGTCCTGGCTTGAAACTCATGTATTCATAAGCCTCTTCAGCAACTAATTTATCATTTGGCGATAATTCATCTAAAAAAGGAATTTGTTGATTAATGCCTATACTTTGGCCAGGAGTAATCCCCCATGTAACAGTTGGTTCTATTGTAGAAGCATCTATTTTAATTACATCATCATAAATTGAATTTTCATCGCTTCTTAATGATTTCCACCATTTGAGAGCTTCTTCCCAATGCTCATTTTTAGGTGCGTATGGTTTATTTTTAATGTAACTAAAGGTCTTTTCATCAGGGTTTATGTAGCCGCATCTTGCTCCTGCTTCAATAGACATATTGCATATAGTCATTCTTTCTTCTATTGATAATTCATTGATTGCAGGCCCTGCGAACTCATATGCAAAACCCACTCCAGCCTGTACGCCGAGTTTATTAATAATATGAAGTACTAAATCCTTAGCATAAACCCCATTAGATAATTGATTTTCACACCAAATTTGCCTTACCTTTAATTTGTTCATAGCTATGGTTTGGGTAGCGAGAACATCTCTTACTTGGCTTGTACCTATTCCAAAAGCAATTGACCCAAAAGCTCCATGAGTCGAAGTATGTGAATCTCCGCAAGCAATTGTCATCCCTGGCTGCGTTAGTCCTAATTCAGGGGCTACGACATGAACTATTCCTTGATTACCACTGCCAATATTGAAAAATTTTATTTTATGTTCTAAGCAATTATTCTCAAGTGTTTCAATCATTTGTTCAGCAAGATTATCTTTGAAAGGCCTACTCTGATTGTCAGTTGGCACAATATGATCAACAGTAGCAACAGTTCTATTAGGGAATTTTACTTTCAAGTTTTTGTCTTTTAAAGCGCCAAATGCTTGAGGACTTGTAACTTCATGGATAAGGTGCAGACCAATAAATATTTGATCAGATCCACCTGGAAGACTTGAAACTTTGTGTAAACCCCAGACTTTATCAAATAAGGTAGCTTGACTCAATTTGTAAAAATAGTTATTTACTATTCGATAATAGGATTAATCTGAGGCTGTTCAAACAGAGATTTACACTTAGTGTTTGAATTTCAATTCTGTTTCGGGTTGAGTTAAATATTTTTTTTATATTAGTTATATGATTATTCGGTCCTGAAATTGAGATATAGACAAGTCCAACTGGTTTATCTGGACTGCCTCCTTTTGGACCAGCTATTCCACTAATTGCTATTGCCCAATCTGCTCCTAATTTCTCTTTTACATTAATTGCCATGGCCTCACAAACTTCTTCAGAAACAGCTCCATATTTTGTAAGCTTTTCTTTAGAAATATTTAATAATGAATTTTTTAGCTCATTACTATAGGAAACAATACTACCTTGAAAAACTTGAGATGAACCTGATATTGATGTTAGAGATGAAGACAGAAGACCTCCTGTACAGGATTCAGCAAAAACAATAGTTTGGTTCCTCTTAGTTAACTCTTTTATTAAAACGCTTGGCAAAGTATCATTATCCTCTCCAAAAATAAATTTTGAAAAATCTTTTTTTAATTTTTCTTTTACGGGCTTAATTATATTTTTTGCTTCTAGGTCATTCTTTGCTCGCGCGGTGATTCTGATTTTAACCTCGCCTAAGTTTGCATATGGAGCAACCGTTGGATTTTTAAGATTTAGTAGATCATTAATTTTTTCTGCAACGCTAGATTCTCCAATTCCTGCAAATTTAAGAGTATTTGAAAAAAAGGAATAACTATCTGAGAATTTGGTTTTAATGAAATCATACGCAGTCTCTTCCCACATAGTTTTCATTTCACTAGGTACTCCGGGGAAAGTAAGAATAGTAAATCCTTTTATTGGTTCCCATATCATTCCTGGAGCAGTACCCCTAGGGTTATTAATTATTTGAGAATTTTTTGGGAAGAAACATTGTTTCCTTAAGCTAGAGGAATCGTCTTTGAGCTTTGAGTTTGGAAGTTTTTGTTTAATTTCATCCCATAAGTGCGGTCTTTCAAAAAGAGATACATTAAAAGATTTGGCTATTGCTTCAGTGGTTAAGTCATCTGGGGTAGGTCCCAATCCACCCGTTGTAATTAGAAGATTACTTCTTTTCGATATTTCTTGAATTACTTTTATAATTCGATCACAATTATCACCTACAGTTGATTGCCTAAAGTGATTTAAGCCTAATAGCGACAACTGTTCAGAAATCCATTTAGCATTTGTGTTTATGATATTTCCTAAAAGAAGCTCTGTTCCAATTGAAAGAATTTCAACTCCCTTGGAATTAGGACTCATTTAATTGATGCTTCAAGTTTGCCTTCATAAAGAGGAAAACGATTACATAAGGTTAATACTCTTTTTTTACATTGACTTTCAATAAGTGAATCGTTTGGGTTAAGTAATCTATCAGCAATAATTTCGCCAACTTCTGCAAAAGCATTCTCATTAAAGCCTCTAGTAGTTAAAGCGGCAGTACCCAGCCTTAGCCCGCTGGTTACAAAAGGTGATTCGGGGTCAAATGGAACAGTATTTTTATTTGCAGTGATATTCACTTCACTTACGAGCAAGTCAGCAATTTTACCAGTCATATTGATACTTCTTAAATCGAGTAAAACAATATGATTATCAGTGCCTCCGCTAACTATATCAATACCTCTATTTATTAAAGTTGAAGCTAGAACTTTGGCATTTTTTATTACTTGTTGGGAATAATTAAAAAAATCTGGCTGTAAGGCTTCTCCAAATGCAACTGCTTTAGCTGCAATAATGTGTTCTAGGGGCCCACCCTGAGTTCCTGGGAAAACAGATTTATCAAATTTCTTTCCAAATTCTGCATCTTTACACAAGATAAGTCCTCCTCTAGGACCTCTTAATGTTTTATGAGTAGTTGTAGTTACTACATCACAATACGGAATTGGATTTGGATGAAGTTTACTTGCTACAAGACCTGCGATGTGTGCAATATCAGCCATTAAGAATGCACCAACTTCATCTGCAATTTTTCTAAATGATTCAAAATCGATTGTTCTTGGATAAGCTGAATATCCGCATATGATCAATTTTGGTTTTGTTTCAAGTGCTATCTCTCTTATTTCATCAAAATTTAATTCACTAGTTTCTTTGTTTACACCATAGTGAACTGCATTAAACCACTTACCACTCATATTTACTGGAGATCCATGAGTTAGGTGTCCACCATGAGATAAATCCATCCCCATAATTGTGTCGCCAGGTTTTAGTAAACTTAGGAAAACAGCAGCATTTGCCTGGGCTCCACTATGGGGTTGCACATTAGCCCAATTCGCATTAAATAATTTTTTTGCTCTTTGAATAGCTAATTCTTCGATTTCATCAACAAATTCACATCCCCCGTAATATCTTTTTTGAGGTAATCCCTCTGCATATTTATTTGTAAGGACTGAACCTTGAGCCTGCATGACGGCAATTGATGCAAAATTTTCACTTGCTATTAACTCAAGATGAGTTTCCTGTCTATTTTTTTCAGAGTTGATAAAATTTGATATTACTGGATCGCTTTCTTTAAGATTTTGAAGAATATTCATTGAGTTTGATAAGTAATAACCATAATATAGACGATATTTTTTAGAAAAATATAAAAAGAATATTTCATAATTTTAAACGCGCCTGGAGAGATTCGAACTCCCGACACCCTGATCCGTAGTCAGGTGCTCTAATCCACTGAGCTACAGGCGCATAATTATGTAATATCTCTGTTTCAGGGTCTCTTAGTCAACTAGATTTCAGGTAAAATATCTATTATTAACAATCTAATTTTATTAATATGCCTATAAAGTGGTATGGAAATGGTGATTTAGAAGATCCAATCTATAAACATTTTTCTCGAATAGTAAATTTTGTTATTCACTGCATGATATTTACTGCGATAGTAAGTGGGACTTGGCTTTTAAAAGAAATTAAATATGAAATCGCTTTTTTTAATAATTTTGCAATTTTCTGGTCAATTCTTTTAGCCTCCCATTTACTATTTGTAATTGTGAAAAAACCTAAAGATACTTCAAAACAATCAACTTAATTAATTTTTAATTTATGGAATCTAATGTACGAATAAGTGATCTAGAAAATATTATTTCAGAAAATGTTTTTATAAAAATAGAAAAGTGGAATTTATATCTTGGAGATGCTGGCCTAGCTAGAAATCTTGCCATTGAATGTATCAGCAATAAAAATCAAGGCCCATTAGAGGCTGCGAAAATAAGTTTGAAAGCAATAAATGTAAAAGTAGGGGATGGTGTTAACAGTATTCCACTGATCAATTTAATAACTCACTCACAAATTCTAGAATTAGAGGAGATTTTGGAAAGTTTTTTTGAAAACTAAATCTTTTTTTTATAAACTTTAAATTTATTTACTTTCAGGGATTTTGTAAGAAAAAAATAGATTACAAAAAAAAGTTAGAGATCCAAATATAAATAATAAAAATTCTCCGAGATTTGAACTGAAGTTATTAGTAGTTTTAAGAATAGTAAAACAAAGGGTGCTATCTATAAATGCCGCTAATGCCATGAGGATTATTTTCCTAAATAAATCCAAGTTAGGCAAGTGGATATTTTCATTTCTCAGATTAAGAGAAAGCAAAACACAAACTATAAAGTTGACTATTACTGAAGATAAAATTATTCCTACTACTCCGAAATTATATGGAGAAAGATTCCCAAAATTATTAATTGGGGCACCAATTAACAACCAATCAAAAAAAATATTTAATATTATCCCTGCAAATGATGACTTGAAAGGGAAGTTTGTTTTTTCTATTGAATAGTAAGTTCTTACTAATAAATCTCTATAAAGATAAAAAGGTATGCCAACTCCATAAGCAATTAATATATTCTTTACTTTTAAAGCCGCTGAATAATCAAAAGACCCTCTCTGAAAAACTAGCTGTACTATTTGATTATTAAATGTAATGAAAAATGCGGCTAAAAAAATAGTTGTCAAGAAACAGTACTCTATTCCAGAGATCAATTTTTTTTGAAGGCCTATATAGTCTTTATCACTTCTCAATTTAGAGAATTTTGGAAGTAATGGCAAAATCAAAGTGTTAGATAATATGCCTAATGGGGCTTGTATCAGAAAGTTTCCATAAGCTAGTCCCGATGCTGCTCCTTGAAAACTTGAAGCGAAAAACATATCGATAAAAACATTAATTTGACTGAGACCTGATGAGATAGATGCTGGAATAATTAGTTTGAAAATCCTCCTCTCTTCATCAAATAATTGGAAGTTTGACTTTAATCTCAAGAGACCTATTTTATTTATTTCCGAAATTTGAACAACAAACTGAATTAAAGTTCCGGTCAAAGTTGCAAAAGCTAGTAATCCTGAATAAGTAAAGAAATGAGAATATGCATTTTCTTGGTTGATAATCCAACTTAATAAAATAAAAAAAATAGTAGTTAGACTTGTTATCGCTGGACTTATACTTGATAAAAAGAATTTTCTTTGGGAATTTAAGGCGCCAAAGCTTAAACCTATGAATCCCGACAAAGGAATACAAGGTGTAAGTATTTTCAATTGGTAGGTGGCAATTGATTTAGCTTCGTAACTTAAATTAGGGGCTAATAATTGAATTAATAAACTGGAATTAAAGTATATCAATATAGATAAACCAATTAATAATATTGAAAGTTTTATGCTGACTTGAGTTAAAACAATGCCTCCATTTTTTTTGTTAAGGGGAGTTAGAACTGCAACGACTGCGTTATGTAAGGGACCATTAATCCCTCCAATGATTATTAGCAAAAAACCTGGAATTATATAGGCATAATTAAATGCGTCGTATGTTACCCCAACTCCAAAAGCAGCAGCTATAAATATTTGTCTTATACATCCAGCTAATTTACTAAGACTAGTACCAAATGAAATTGAAAAAACATTATTTTTTAAAAATGAATGCATTTGGATTTGTCTAAATTTTTCAAGAAGTTTAAGTTTCAATTATATTTGATTTTTAACTAACGACATATTTATGAATGATCGGATAATTGAATTTGATCCATTAATTGAAGGAGTTTTAATTAAGAGGTATAAAAGGTTTCTTGCAGATATAAAATTAGAAGACGGAGAGGTAGTAACTGCTCATTGTGCCAATACTGGACCAATGAAGGGACTTTTGAATGAGGGAGCAAAGGTAAGAATAAGTGTTTCCCCTTCTCCAAAAAGAAAATTACCTTTTACTTGGGAACAAATATGTGTTTTAGATGCAAAAAATGAGGAGGTCTGGGTTGGTATTAATACTTTATTTGCAAATAAGTTAATCAAAAAGGTTATTGAGAAAAATTTGCTTGTCGAAATAATAGGAGAAATAGAGACAATTAAATCTGAAGTTCCTTATGGAAAAGATAAAAAAAGCAGAATTGACTTTTTATTAACTCCAAAATCTTCAAATCCTGATAAACGTAACATTTACATAGAGGTTAAAAATACTACTTGGATTAGAGAAAATGTTGCTCTATTCCCTGATACAGTAACGAAAAGAGGCCAAAAACACCTCATAGAATTAAAGGAATTAATTCCTGAAAGTAAAAGTGTATTAGTACTTTGTATTACAAGAAAAGACGCTTGTTTTTTTGCTCCTGGAGATGACGCAGATCCCTTATACGGCAATCTTTTTAGAGAATCTTTAAGTGCAGGAATGATAACGATTCCTTGTTCCTTTGAATTTCATAAAGACCACATATCATGGAGAGGAATTAAACCTTTGAAATAAATAAAATCTTGATATTTTGAAACTTCTAAAAATCAAATTTTTAAATTTAACAAATAATTTTTTAAGGTGCAACTATAAAATTGGTATCAACGACTACTAGACACAGATAAGTTTTTTGAATAAATTTAAATTTGAAAGGAAACAGTAAAACTGTTTTTTTGCAGATCTAATTTTTTTTTATGACCACTGCTTTGCAAACGCCTCAAAGGCGCTCTAGGTCCAAACTTCAAGATGCAAGTCTTGTAAATGGACCTATGCTCCTTTTGAGGAGTATTCGAGGATTTAGTTCAAACCGCTCCATGTTGTGGCTTGCAACTGTTCCTCTAGCTTTGTTTGGTTTAGGTATTTTTAATCTTTCAGCTCACGCAGCTGATTTACCTGAGTTGAATGCAGCTTTTCTTGCTAACAATTTATGGCTTTTGATCGCTACTATTCTAGTGATCTTTATGAACGCCGGTTTCGCTATGGTTGAGGCAGGTATGTGCCGTTCTAAGAACGCCGTTAACATTCTTGCTAAAAACCTCTTTGTATTTGCTCTAGCTGTAACTTCTTACTGGTTTATTGGCTATTCATTAATGTACGGAGGAAGTGTTGCTGACGGTTGGCTTTATTTTGGCGGCTTATTTTTTGATCCAACAGTTACTGCAGATATGGTAACTGATGCTGGATTAGTCCCAACTGTTGATTTCTTGTTCCAGTCTGCTTTTGCAGGAACTGCGGCAACTATCGTTTCCGGTCTTGTTGCTGAAAGAGTTAAATTTGGAGAATTTGTTGTTTTTGCTGTTGTATTAACTGCATTTATATATCCAATTGCTGGTAGCTGGAAATGGAATGGTGGTTGGCTTGATTCTCTAGGTTTTGTTGATTTTGCTGGTTCTTCAATTGTTCACTCAGTTGGAGCATGGGCGGGTCTTGTAGGAGCTATGCTTCTCGGACCAAGAATTGGCAAATATTCTGATGGGAAGCCACAGGCTATGCCAGGACACAATATGGCTATAGCTACTCTAGGTGCATTAGTCCTATGGATAGGTTGGTACGGATTTAACCCCGGTTCTCAACTTGCTATGGATCAATGGGTTCCATATGTTGCTGTAACAACTACTTTAGCGGCAGCAGCTGGAGCTATTGGTGCAACTATTGTTTCAACATTAACTTCTGGTAAGCCTGACCTTACAATGATAATTAACGGTATCCTTGCTGGTTTGGTTAGTATCACTGCTGGTTGTGGTGATATGACTCTTGCTGGAGCCTGGTTCGCAGGACTAGTAGGCGGAATTATCGTTGTATTTTCTGTTGCTGCACTTGATGCCGCTGAGATTGATGATCCTGTAGGTGCATTCTCTGTTCATGGAGTTTGTGGTGTATGGGGTACTGTAGTTATCGGTCTTTGGGGTACAGCTGTACAAGGTGATGGAGCAGGTATGGGATTGTTCAATGGCGGAGGTATTACCCTTCTTCTAGTTCAAGCTCTTGGTGCCGCAGCTTATGCTATTTGGACACTAGTTACTTGCTGGATTGCCTGGTCTGTAATTGGAGGATTATTCGGTGGAATCCGAGTATCTGAAGAGGAAGAGACTCAAGGCTTGGATATAGGAGAGCATGGAATGGAAGCATATCCAGACTTTGCATCTGCTAAATAATCCAACTGAAAATTGATTTAAGAAACCTGACTTATGTCAGGTTTCTTTTTTTTACGAAAAATTATTTAAAACGTTGTAATATAGAAAGATGGACACACAAGCTTTTAGAAGATCTCTTCATCATTCTGATAGATACAATAGGAGGGGTTTCGATTCTCCAACAAAAAGAGCTCAAGCGTTAGAAGAAGCTTACCAAAGTGATTTGATAAGTTCTATTAGGGATAATGATTTTACTTACACTAAAGGCAGACTAAATATAAAGTTGGCCAAAGCTTTCGGTTTCTGTTGGGGAGTTGAAAGAGCTGTTGCAATGGCTTATGAAACTAGAAGATATTACCCAAATGATAATATTTGGATAACAAACGAAATAATTCATAATCCCTCGGTTAATGATCATTTAAGAAAAATGAATGTAAAATTCATCTCAGCTAAAAATGGAATTAAAGATTTTTCTTTAGTTTCTAATGGAGATGTTGTTATACTCCCTGCTTTTGGAGCTACTGTTCAAGAAATGAAACTCTTGCATGAGAAAGGTTGTCATATCATTGATACAACTTGTCCATGGGTTTCAAAGGTTTGGCATACAGTTGAAAAACATAAAAAACATGTTTTCACATCAATTATTCACGGAAAATTTAAACATGAAGAGACTCTCGCTACAAGTTCATTCGCAGGTAAGTATTTAGTTGTACTTGATCTAGAAGAAGCGAACTACGTTTCTGAATATATTCTGGGGAGAGGTAATAGAAATGAGTTTATGAACAAATTTGCTAAAGCTTGTTCTAATGGATTTGATCCTGATAAAGATTTAGATAGAGTGGGAGTTGCAAATCAGACAACTATGCTTAAGAGCGAGACTGAGGAAATTGGAAAGGTTTTTGAAAGGACGATGTTAAAGAAATTTGGACCAGAAAACTTAAATAGTCACTTTTTAGCTTTTAATACTATTTGTGATGCAACTGAAGAAAGGCAAGATGCAATGTTCGCTTTGGTTGATGAAGACATTGATATTTTAGTAGTTATTGGAGGCTTCAATTCTTCTAATACTACTCACCTACAAGAAATAGCAATTAACAAAAATATTTCTTCTTTTCACATTGATACTCCAGAGAGGATATCAGTTAAAGAAAACTCAATATTTCATAAACCACTTGGATCAGAATTAGAACTTAAAAATAATTTTCTACCTAGTGGAAAAATTAATGTTGGAATTACCTCAGGTGCATCTACTCCTGATAAGGTAGTTGCGGATGTTATTGAAAAGTTAATTGATATTACTTCCTGAATTTGTTATTCATTTATAAATTTGCTTAGTTTTTTTAATTTATTAGTCAGATAATTCCAAAAGATCTACTTTATTAACTAGAATAATAAAAATTTAATGAAGTATGGAAGACAAAGCACCAACTAATCAGATTCAAACCGCAAGTATGAATAGAACTAAAGCTCCCCAAAAAGTTGAAGTTGTAGTTGCCAATTCATCTTCAGGGTCAGAAGTAAATATCCTTGGAGAACTATCGATTTTTGTTTTAAGAATAGGTTTTTGTGCTTTGATGATTCATCATGGCCTAGAAAAACTTCAGGATCCGCAAGGTTTTGCCGAGTTTGTAGTTGGTAAGTATTTCCCATTTTTGCCTGGTGATCCTGTTATTTGGACTTTTGGAGCAGCAATTACTCAACTTGTATGCCCAGTTGGATTGGCTTTAGGGATTTTTGCGAGGCTTTCTTCTCTTGGTCTTTTCTCCACCATGGCATTTGCAGTTTATTTTCATCTCCTTGATACTGGACTAGAAGGTTTTCCTCTGGCAGTGGTTGAAGGTCATAATTATGCTTTCGAATTATCTTTTATATATGGGGCTATTTCTCTCTACTTTCTATGTGCAGGTCCAGGCAGGCTATCTTTATTTAGAAAAACTAACAAGATTACATATTATCCAAAATCAACATAATTTAATGTAAAAAGTGCCTTTTTTGCGTAAATACCATTGAAATTCCTTTTAAATTACACATATCAATACTCTCTTGATCTCTTAGACTTCCTCCAGGTTGAATAATAGCTTTTATTCCATATTCATTTGCTAATTCTACAGTATCTGAAAATGGGAAAAACCCATCGCTGGCCAAAACAGCATCAGAACATAACCTTCCAGCTGCTTTTAATGCAATTTTTGCTGCTCCAACTCTATTCATTTGTCCAGCTCCAATCCCAATAGTTTTTTGGTCTTTTGCAATAACAATGGCATTGGATTTCACGTGTTTACAAATTTTCCATGCAAAATTTAGATCTAAGTTAATTTGATTGCTCGGATTTTTATTAGTTACTGAAATCCAATTTTCAGTTTTTTCTTCACTATCGTCTTTATCTTGAACCAGTAATCCTCCCATTATTGATTTAGTAGAATTTTGATTCTTTTTTGGAAGTTGATCTTTTGAAAATTTTAAAATTCTTAAATTCTTTTTAACTTTTAAAATTTCTAAAGCTTCCTCATCAAAAGATGGAGCGACGACACACTCTAAGAAAATATCTTTGAGGTGAATTGCGGTCTCACTATCAACATTTGAATTAAAAGCAACTATTCCTCCAAATGCACTTACAGAGTCGCATTTCAAAGCATTCAAAAATGCTTTAGAAGCTGAATTACTTATTGAGGCACCACAAGGATTATTGTGTTTTAAAATAACAGAGGCAAACATATCGTTTGTAAATTCATCTTTTTCTGTGTAGCCAAATTCTAAAACCGTTGAAAGTGCCGACTCTAGATCTAATAGATTGTTATAACTTAAGTCTTTTCCTTGTAATTGTTCTGCTGAGTTCCATCCAATTTTACTTAAACCATACCAGAAAGCTTTTTGATGTGGATTCTCCCCATATCTTAAGGTTTTGATTAGCGGATAAGATTCAATATATTTTGAAGATTGTAAATCTCTTTCTTTTCTTATCCAATTAGATATTGCAGTGTCATAGTCTGCTGTATGTTGAAAAGCTTCAAGGGCTAATTTTGCTTTATATGAGTCTTTCAATTCACCTTTTTTACTTTCTTCAAGAAAATTTTGATACTGACTAGGATCTACTAACACGGAAACATCTTTATGATTTTTTGCTGCAGAACGAATCATAGATGGCCCTCCGATGTCGATATTTTCAATAGCATCTTCCCATTTAGCTCCCTGATCTACAGTTTTTTTAAAAGGATATAAATTTACAACTACTAAGTCAATTAACTCAAGATTGTTAGCTTCTATATCTTTTTTATGTTCCTCATCAGTTCTTTTAGCTAATATACCCCCGTGTATTTTTGGATGTAAAGTTTTAACCCTTCCTCCAAGAATTTCCGGAGAATTAGTAAAATCAGAAACTTTAATAACTGGAATTTTTGCCTCCATAAGATGTTTGGCAGTTCCTCCACTTGATAGAATTTTATAATTAAATTGCTCTACCAATTCCTCACAAAATGGGATGATATTTTTTTTATCAGAGACACTCACTAAAGCTAATGGAGACATTATGGGAAAGTTTACTTACTTAAGAATATAAACATGAAATATGCTATCAATCATGAATTTGTCTCGATTAGCTCTCAAACTGCAACTCATAGAATTATTTTGATGCATGGTTGGGGAGCTGACTCAGATGACCTTTTAACATTTGGACAAGAGATGACTGAAAAAATAAATCTTGATTTTGAGGTAATTTCTTTGAGGGCTCCTGGATTACACCCAAGCGGTCAGGGAAGACAATGGTATGGATTATACCCACATGATTGGAATGGAGCTGAGGTTGAAGTAAATAAACTTTTAGTTACATTAAAAAAATTTGATACTGATCAGATTCCACTAAGAAAAACAATTTTGTTGGGGTTCTCTCAGGGGGCGGCAATGGCAATTGATGCGGGATTTAAGTTAAATTTTGGATTAATTGTTGCTTGTAGTGGTTATCCTCACCCCAACTGGGACCCGGGAGAAAAATTCTCGCCATTGATTATTAGTCATGGTTTATTTGATGACGTTGTGCCTATAGATGCTTCTAGGACTATTTATGAAAAGGTGAAGAGTAAGTCTTCTAAATTTTGTGAATTATTAGAATTCGATGGATTTCATCAAATTGATTCAAATTTAATTAATTTTATAATTTCAAATATAAGTAATATTTTTTAAACAAAGGCATATTCGTATTCTTCAATCTCTTCCCAATCATCTGCAGTAAGTTCTAGACCCTCAAATATTTTTTCTTCACCAATTCCTTCAACTACAACTTTTAGTGATGGAAATAGAAAATGATTTTCTTCAGCATATTGGGCGCTAAATAACCCTTTTTCTCCCCAAAAAAACCTATCTGTGGTATGTTCATTTCTTCTGACATTGAAAACTGAAGGAGCAGAGAGGCCATTTTCAGCTATGAATCTTCTTGCGGCTGTAACTGGTTTATGTTTGCCAGTTTCGATATGATAAATAGGTACATGTGCCATTACTCTTTGACCAGCCAATCTTCTTCTGCTGATTCTTTTTCTTTTTTTTGACATTGATTGGTACTCCTGAAATTATTAATGAGATTAGTCTTATTTATTTTTACTAATCTTACATATGTGATTTTAAATTCACTTCAAATTACATAGAGGACCCATCAACCCCTGATGTAGCTTAAAATATGATTAAATACTCATATTTAAGGCTGGCTAAAGTCAGACCTCTTTATATATCTTAATACTTTTTTCATATTTTACAAGCCCTTTTTCAAGTTTTTTTTTAAAAAAATTTCACAAATTTCATTAATTATGAATCTAACAAAAAAATTTGAAGAATTGATAATAAAACAGCTAGAGAGTTTTGGTTGCTCAATGGGCGTGACTAATTTAGTTATGTATCTTGCATCAGCAAAGCAAGGAACTAAAGCATCTTTTGAAATGGTTGGTCAATGGCCACAAATTGATAGGCTACTGATATCAATAGAAGATGATCCTTCACTAAAAGTTTCATCGCCTAATAGAAGATGGTATCCTCTTCAAGAAAACGATATTCTACTTGGTGTTCTTAGAGTAGAAACTGATTTGAAAGGAGGGAATTGGCCAGTGTCTCTTGATTCTAGATTAAAAGCCCTTTCAATATCTTTAGCTAAATGCGTCTCTATCGAATTAGAACGTCAAAATAAAAATGAAGAAATAAATTATTTAAAAAATCAGGTGAATGTTATTATCCATCAATTAAGGAATCCATTGGCTGCTATTAGGACATATGCAAAATTACTAATAAAAAGACTTGGTTCAGATAATGACTCTATTGAAATAGTTGAGCGCATGATAATAGAGCAAAAACAAATTAATCAATATATGGATTCTTTTGCACAATTAAATGCACCTATTCAACTGCCTATAGAAATTGGAGAGGAAAGATTATTATTACCACCGAATTTAGATAATAAAAAGTTGATAAATGTTCAGAGTTTATTGAAGCCAATATTAGAAAGGGGTAAAGCTAATGCGAACTTAGAGAATAGAGATTGGATTGAACCTTCTCTTTGGCCAGATTGGACTATATCGCCATTAAAGGCAAAATATGCTGTAATTGCCGAAATTGTGGCCAATTTATTAGAAAATGCGTTTAAATACGCCCAAAAAGATTCTGAAATTGGACTCGTAATTACGAGTAATGGAATTTGTATATTTGATGACGGTAAAAAAATAACCAAAAATGAAAAAGAGAAAATTTTTGAAAAAGGTTTTAGAGGATCTGCCGCTAAGAAGAAGGACGGCACTGGTGTGGGACTTTTTTTGGCGAGAAAATTAGCAAAACAAATTGGAGGGGAATTGAGATTACTGGAAAATGACTCAATTAAAAATGTTGAGAAATTAAAAAATCTTAAGAAGAAAAATATTTTCTATTTAGAACTACCTATAAAAGAATTGCATGCATAAACAACATTGCAGTTTCAACTAGCACAACACTTGCACCGCAGGCATCTCCATTAAAGCCTCCAATTTTATTACCCAGTATTTTTGGGATAAAATAGCTTAGAAAAATACCAACCAAAATAAGAATTAAAAATTTAATTAATATTTCTTGGGATGTAATTGAAACTAATTGGTATGGAATGAAAATTAAAAGAAAAAAAATGGATATCAAAGATTCTTTTTTAAAACCATTCCAAAACTTTTTGTGATTAATAGATTTTTTCTTGTAACTAATATATTTAAACTTTTCTATAAAAAATAAATTTGAAAATCTTCCCCAAAATAAGCATATAGGTAAAACAAAAATTATTAGGTTTTGAATTTTCAGTATGCAAGCAATTTGAATTAAAGTTATAAAAACTAAAGCTTGAACGCCAAAGGAACCAACTTTACTGTCTTTCATGGCTTTTAAACGTTTCTTTTTACCCGCAAAAATGCCATCGAAAGTATCCATTAAACCATCAATGTGTAGACCGCCAGTAATTAAATATCCTGAAGCCAAACAAATTAATGCAGATGCATAAATTGACCAAGAGTTTGTTCTAAAAAAAAGAAAGATATAACTCTGTATCAATCCAATCAAAAATCCTAAAGGCGGGGCAAATTGAGCAATATTTTTAAATTCGGGATTAATTAAAGGTATCTTTGGAAATGTTGTATAGAAAATCCAAGATCCTGCCAAATTTTTTATTAAATATTTTTTGATGAGATAAAAATAGATTCAATATTAAATAATAGGGTAGATTAATGAAAAAGGATCAAAAAATTTTATAAATTATCGTGTTTGAATTTGAAATTACATCTAATTGCAGTAATACAGCGGCAAGAACTGGTATATTTCATACACCAAATGGTCAGGTAAATACACCAAAATTTATGCCTGTGGGTACTTTAGCAACTGTTAAAGGAATTTCATCTAAGCAGTTAATCTCTGCAGGATCAGAAATGATTCTCTCAAATACCTTTCATCTTCATTTACAACCTGGAGAAAAACTAGTTAAAGAATCTGGCGGAATACATAAGTTCATGAATTGGCCTAATCCTATTCTCACTGATTCAGGAGGATATCAAGTTTTTAGTTTGGCCAAATTAAATAATATTTCTGATAAAGGTGTGGAATTTAAAAATCCAAGAGATGGTAGTCATGTTTTTTTATCACCTGAAAAAGTAATAGAGATTCAAATGGATCTTGGATCGGATGTTGCGATGGCTTTTGATCATTGTCCTCCGCATACAGCTAACGAAAATGATATTGAGGACTCTTTACAAAGAACTCATTCATGGTTGCAAAAATGTGTTGAGACTCATCAGAAATCCAATCAAGCATTATTCGGTATAGTTCAAGGTGGAAAGTATCCTAGATTGAGAGAATATAGCGCAAAATATACAAGTTCTTTTGATCTGCCTGGAATAGCAGTGGGAGGAGTAAGTGTTGGCGAGGCAGTCGAAGAAATACATAGTGTAATTAATTACGTCCCGAAATTCTTACCAATAAATAAACCGAGATATTTAATGGGAATTGGCTCTTTAAAAGAAATTTCTTTAGCTGTTGCTAATGGATTCGATATATTTGACTGTGTTTTGCCTACAAGACTAGGAAGACATGGGACTGCATTTTTTAATGATGAAAGATTGAATTTGCGAAATGCTCGATTTAAAAATGACTTTTCTCCGATTGATAAAACTTGTAAATGCGAAACCTGTAAATCCTATTCTCGAGCATATTTGCATCATCTAATTAGAAATGACGAAATATTAGGCCTAACTCTCATAAGTTTGCATAATATTGCTCATTTAATAAGATTTACCAATGCAATTTCTGCTGCAATAAGAGATAATTGTTTTACAAATGATTTCGCTCCTTGGAAAACATCCTCTATTGCTCACCATACGTGGTAACGTCTTATCATAATTAACTAAATTATCTAAAAAGGTGCTCATTCTATTAAATACATTCGCTGAATTACCCGAGGCTTATAAGGCCTTTGCTCCTACTGTTGATGTTCTTCCACTGATTCCTTTATTTTTCTTTTTATTAGTGTTTGTTTGGCAAGCTGCAGTTGGATTTAAATAAAATTCTTTTAGTTTAGATTGTTACTATTAGACGGGATTTTCAAGTAAAATCGCATCTCCAGAATTTTCTACAGCACTCTCTATAAAATCAGCAATTTTTAATGCTCTTGAGGCTTGCTCACCATCTACCTCAGGTATTTCTTTGCCCTGAACGCACTTAAGAAAATGCTCCAGTTCTGCATAAAGAGGTTCAATGGAGGTTGTGCTAACTTCTTCGACATATCCATCATTTCTATAAACTAATTCTCCATGCTCTGCTGTGTATGATTCATGAGACTTTCTATGGATTTGTAAAGAGTGATTTAAGAAATCAGTTTCTACTAGGCCATTTTGGCAGTGAGCACTTAAACTTCTAATTTTTTTGTGACTCATTTTGCTTGCAGTTAGGCTTGCAATAACATTATTTTGAAAAACTAAAGTAGCATTCACATAATCTATTAATCCTTCGCTATTTCTTCCTCCAACTGCTGCTAATTTTTGTATTTTTGAGTTTACAAGCTCCAAAATAAGATCAATGTCATGAATCATTAAATCCATTACTACAGATACATCATTTGCTCTGTCTGCATGAGGACTGTGCCTCCTTGCTTCTAAAACAACAATTTCTTCATTATTTACTATTTTATTTAATTCTCTAAAAGCAGGATTAAATCTTTCAATATGCCCAACTTGCAATAGACAGTTACTTGCATTAGCAGCCTCTATTAAAGATTTTGCTTCCAACTCGTTGGCTGCAATTGGTTTTTCAATGAGAACGTTAGCACCTCCCTTGAGACAATTTAGTCCTACTTTTTGATGAAGTAGTGTAGGGACAGCGATACAGATAGCATCAACTTTTGGAATTAAGTCCTTATAATCCTTGAACCAATCACATTGAAATTGCTCAATAGCTAATTTGCCTCTCTCTTCATTTGGATCTGCGACTCCAATGAGATTTGCATCTTTGAGTAAACTTAGTACTCGAGCATGATGCCAGCCCATATTTCCTATACCTATGACTCCAACCTTTACGGGTGATGAGGTTGGTTGCATAATTTCAAATCCATATATTAATTATTATTATCCTCTATGGAGAGTCACATTTAACTTTTGGGAAGAATTATTTTAACACGATCAATTTTTGGACCTGACATAGAAATAACTTCAAATTTAATGTTATTAAAATCTAAAACGTCGCCAATTTTTGGAACCATTTGAAATTTTTCTAACATAAATCCAGCAAGAGTGTGATAATCAGTACCTTCTGGAATTGAACATCCTATCTTTTTATTGATTTCAACAATTTCTGATTTTCCAGCTATTGACCATTTTTTTGAGAAATTATCTAACATTCTCATATCTGAATAAATTCTATTATTGAGCATTTCCTCTCCAACTATTTCGCCATTTAGATCAGCTGCAGTTATAAGTCCTTCTGTTCCACCATGTTCATCAACTACTAGTAAGAACGGATTGTAGTCTCTTACTATTGGAAATATTTCTGCTAGTGAACATGTTTCTATTATTTTGGTTACTGGTAAAAGGAATCGCTCTAATAATGTATCGGCTTCCATTTCACCTTTTGATATTGGCTTAGCAAGATAACGTAAATCTAATACACCTAATACATCATCTAAAGACTCACCAATCACAAAGAAGCGAGCATGTCGAGTTTTATCTACTTGTTTCATTAGCTCTGAAAAGGTTATATTTTTCGGCAAAGTTACCATTTCAGATCTTGGAATCATCACTTCTTTAACCTGTGTATCTTTTAAAGCAAAAACTCCTTCAAGAATATTCTTCTCATCTGGTTTTAAACCTGTTACGTTATCTGTTTCTATAAGAGTTTCTAATTCTCCAGCGGATAAACCCGAGTTTAAAGAATCCCATTTGTTATTTAAATTGAACAAGCCTAAACAGGCGCTAGCAAAGAATTCTATTGTTTTCACTATAGGATTCATAGCTTTTCTCACGGCATCGAATATTGTGGTTAACCTTAATGCAGCAGATTCTGGATTGTTAATTACTAAAGCTTTTGGAATTAGTCCAGAAACAAGAGTAACAACAAAAACGACAAGTAAAAATAATAGAAGATCATAAAATCTATTTGATAAAATATTGCTTTTCCAATAATCATTAGCCAGGTTGTTGCTGAGCCATCCAATTGCAATTAATGAAATTGTTACTCCAAATTGAGAAGCAATTAGTGAAGATCTAAAACGTTTTTGAATTTTTAAAATTGAAAATGCTCCTTTCTTTTTTTCTTCTATTAACCTTAAAACTTTACTTGGCCTTATTAATAAAAAAGAGAGTTCACTCGCTGCGAAAAAAGCTGGTAGAAATAAAAGAAATAAAAGTAGAGTTATTTTCATTCAATGACAAATGAATAATGGGGGTGGCGAGGATCGAACTCGCCTTAGCCAAATTATGAGTTTGGTGCATTCACCAGATTGCTACACCCCCAAGAAAATTTATGTAATTTTAATTACATTGAATTTCAATATACAATATAAAAATAATATTTCAAAAAACACCTCATTTGGAAGTTTTTGTGAGATTTCTTTTTTTTCTTCTAATCTTTAAATATAAATTTAACTTTTACTAATGGGCAAATTTTCGGATAAATATAATTTAAATAAAGCAAAATTGTTAAAACAGTTAATTGAAAAATCTTACAAGAGAGGAAACTTTACTTTATCTTCAGGGAAAAAAAGCAGTCATTACTTGAACTGTAAACCAGTGTCATTAAATGGCGAAGGCTTAAACTTAATAAGTGATTTATTTTTAGAGTTAAAAGACTCAAGGTCAAAAGCTGTAGCAGGATTGACATTAGGTGCAGACCCTATAGTAAGTGGATTAATTGTCAAATCAGCTTTTCATGGCTTAGACCTTGATGGTTTAATCATTCGGAAAGAAATCAAAAAATACGGTACCAAAGCCGGAATAGAGGGCCCTACATTAGAAGAAGGAACTTTAGTAACTGTTTTAGAGGATGTCGTTACAACTGCTGGTTCAGTGATAAAAGCTATAAAAAAGTTACGCGAAAATAATTATCTTGTTGAGGAAGTTTTGTCTATAGTTGATAGGCAAGAAGGGGGATTAGAAGCCCTTGAAGATGAAAATGTTAAATTAAAGAGTCTTTTTACGATAAAAGACTTTTTATAATTATTTTAAAATGCAGGATATAAAAAAAAAGTTTTGGCTTGAAAAATTTGATTGTTTTTCTATTACTGGAAAAGATGCAAAAAAATTTTTGAATGGAATAACAACTGGTAATATTCTTAATTCAGAAAATAAAGTTATCAAAACTTGTTGGTTAACTCCAAATGGAGTTCTAAGGTCATTAATTGAAATTATTTTTTTAGAAAGAAACTTAGAAGTAATTATCTTGGCGGGTAACACTAATGAAATAATTGATTACTTTAATCAAATAATTTTTCCAGCGGACGATGTACTTCTAAGTGAACCTTTCTTGATAAATAGAATTCAGGAAATTGATGAATCAAGTTCATGGAGAACTTACCAGCCTATTTTCTTCAAAATAGAAGATAAAGAATTTGAAATATATAAAAATAAACTAAATTTACTAAATCCCAATGATTTAAAACTTTGGAAGATTAATCAGGCAATACCCTCATTAGAAATGGAAATAAACGGAAAAAATAATCCTCTTGAGCTTGGATTAAAAGATCTTATAGATTTTAATAAAGGTTGTTATTTAGGACAAGAAACAATGTCAAAAATAAAAAATGTTTCTTCTTTAAAACAGGAAATAAGAATTTGGAAATCATTTGAATCTAATTTGAATTTTGGCGTTGAAGATGAAAATTTATATATAAATTCTTCCAAGGATATTTCTGTAGGAAAAATAACTAGTTTTTTCAAATCAGATTCTCAAATAAAAGGTTTAGCAATGATAAAAAGAAAATATTTAGAGGAAGGAAGTTATTTTTTTTCAGAAATTTTTGGAAAAATTATTATTAATAAATCTGTAGGATCAATTTTTCTTTAATTGATTTTTGATTAAATATTCTGCAATTTGTAGAGTAGCCAAACAATCATCTTTGTTATATTGAATAATTTTTTTTAAAAATATTTCGTTTTCTGTAATTTGATATTGAATCCACCAATAAAGGGCTTTCGAGCCACTTACATTTTTCTGCATCCATTCAAATCCAAGCCAATTAGAAATAGTTTTTAAGCCATAGTTTTTTAGTGGTAATATCCAAGACTTTCTTATTAAGGTATGTAAGTCTATAAATCTTGAGGCAAGTGAATCAATTTCTTCAAAACTAAAATTTAGGTTTTTAGCAATATTAATTATTGCTATCTTTTCCGTTTCTCCGTAATGTAAAACTGGCCATTCC
This sequence comes from uncultured Prochlorococcus sp., assembly GCA_902539115.1. Taxonomy (GTDB): domain Bacteria; phylum Cyanobacteriota; class Cyanobacteriia; order PCC-6307; family Cyanobiaceae; genus Prochlorococcus_A. Next base: position 21,663 of record CACBHP010000001.1, read on the forward strand.
TTCTGTGAAAAAAGTATTTCAATAATTTTCCTGGAAGATTCTCCTTTATTGTTTTTGAGATTAAAAATTGGTTTATAAATAAGATCTTCTTTTTTTGTAAACAAATTATTTATTTTTAAAAAACCATATAAAAAGTCATGCTTATCATCTGGATTTGACTCAATATCAAATATATAAAATCCTGAATATGTTTTTTCTAGTAGATCGTTATTATAAGTTTTATTGGAAATGCGATATGGTTCCCCAGAAATATAAGATTGTGCTTGCTTTACAAATACGGATGCTTTTTCATACTTTTGATCGTTGAATTTAGATAATTTTTCTCCAAGTTGTTTTTCGCTATACGAAGCTAATGTTTGGGTATCAGATATTCCATTTGTTATAAGTAATGATGCCGTTTTGGATCCTATTCCATCTATATCTGTTAGATATCCATTTTCTTTTGCTTCTTTGTCACAAAATTTTTGCCATGAACAAATAGTACATTTTTTTCTATCTTGAGTTATTTCTGGGATAAATCCCTCCAAACATTCATTCAAACTTATTAAAACATTTAAAACTTTTTTTCTTAATTTTTTATTTAAATAAATTTCTTCAACATTAACTTTTTTATTAAAACTTGAAATTACTAATCCTTTCTCAATTTTAGATTCTTGAAAAGATTCCAACATCATAGAACTAAAAGCTAAGTCGAATAAATGTTCCTTAGTGGTTTTGTGGCCTAACTTATAAACAGCAGGTAAATATTTATATTGTCCCCATTTACTTTTACCTTTAGTCTTTACAAGTAATTGTGGACGTATCTCTGCGTTAATATTTTGGAAAAGATTCCCTTTGATTTTTAATCCAATTACCCCTTGATAACCATTTTCACAGGCTTTTAATCCTGTATATATTTCATTATTACAAAATTTAGAGAAAATTTGAAACTGATTAATTTTATCTATAGCTTTATGGGGAGACCAAACTTCACAAGATTTTTTACCCTTAAAATCTAGCCATGCTTTTCTTTTGCATCTTGTAAAACTTTTTAAATGAAGAGAATTCAAATTATTTTTTAAGGGCGGTTTTAAAATTTACTCATATAAATTAGTATAGATAGTTAGAAGAAATCAAGGAAATTTTAAATTTGACAGCTGATAAATTAAACAAGATAAAATTTGGAACTGATGGGTGGAGAGGAATTATTGGATTTGATTTTAATTTATCCAATCTTTCAAGAGTCGTAGTTAGTGCATGCCAGGAGTTGCATTATCAATACTATAAAGAAGTTAATTCAAAGAAAATTATTATTGGATATGATCGTAGATTTATGGCTTGTGAATTTGCCAAGCAAATAGTGCCTTTTGTAAGAGGATGTGGTTTCGAACCGATCTTATCTGATAGCTTTGTTACAACACCATCTTGTAGTTTCTATGCCAGAGAAGTCGGTTGTCTTGGAGCGTTAGTAATTACAGCAAGTCATAATCCATATAATTGGCTAGGTCTGAAAATAAAGAGCTTTAATGGATGTTCAGTTGACGAATCTTTTACAAGTGAAGTTGAAAAAAGATTAATGCTCGGAAACTCAATTGAAAAAATAGATGGTGTTAATCAATTGGTAGATATAAAGAAATTTCATTTAGATAGAATTAAATCCCTTTTTGATATTGACTTTATTTCCAATAGATTGAAAAAAATGAAATTGAGAATTTTTGTAGATTCTATGCATGGTTCAGCTGCAAATTGTATGGCTGAGATTTTTGCTTCTAATGATTTAGAAGTTATTTCAGAAATCAGGAAAGATGCTGATCCTTTTTTTGGAGGAAAACCTCCTGAACCTCTTTTAAATTATGCAGATGATCTAAATCAAATACTAATGAAAAATTCAATAAATGAAGTGAAAACTCTAGGAATTATATTTGATGGTGATGGTGATAGAATTGCGGCAATTGATGAAAAAGGAAGATACTCTAGTACTCAAGATTTACTCCCATACTTTATTAACTATTTGGGCGAAATTAAAAATAATTATTATCCAGTTTTAAAGACTGTTAGTGGTTCGGATATTATTAAAAATATATCTGAGAGTCAAAATAGAGAAGTTTTTGAACTTCCAGTTGGTTTTAAATATATTGCTGAAAAAATGATTAAAGAGAAAATATTTATTGGAGGAGAGGAATCTGGGGGAGTTGGTTTTGGTGACTTTATGCCTGAAAGAGATGCTCTATATGCAGCGATGGTTTTATTAAATGGAATTGCTGAAAAATCTCAATATTTATATGAAACCTTAGATGAAATTCAACAAGATTTTGGGCCAAGTTTTTATAAAAGAATTGATATTAAATTTCCAAATCAGCCAGAAAAAAATAACGTAAAAGAATTTATCATAGATAATATTCCTGAGAATATTAATAATCACAAGTTAAAAAGTATCTCAAAGATTGATGGAATAAAGTTGAGAATTGATAAAAATTTTTGGCTTCTTTTTAGGTTTTCAGGAACGGAACCTCTTTTAAGGTTATATTGTGAGGCCCCAAAAGAATCTTATTTAGATGAGTTATTAGAATGGGGTCAAGTATTTATAAATTTGGCAGGAAAATAAGGATGAAAAATTTATATTTAGCGAGTAAGAATAAAGGTAAAATCATAGAATATAAGAAATTGCTTGCTAGTGTTAATTGTAGATTATTACTTCAGCCAGAATCATTAGAAGTTGAAGAGGATGGACTGACATTTAGAGATAATGCAATTAAAAAAGCGAGTGAAGTTTCGAGAAAAACAAATAATTTCTCAATAGCAGATGATTCAGGAATTTGTATTGAAGCACTAAATGGTAAGCCTGGCATTTATTCATCTAGATATGCAGAAAATGATCAGAAGAGAATTGAACGAGTTTTAAAAGAACTTGATGGAGTTCAAAATAGAAGTGCTTTCTTTATTGCCAATATTTGTGTTTGTTCCCCAAATGGTGAAGTGATTATTGAATCTGAGGCAAAATGTCATGGCAATATTATTTTAAAACCGAGAGGAAAAGGTGGTTTTGGTTATGACCCAATTTTTGAGGAGAGTTATACCAGATTAACTTTCGCAGAAATGAGTAATGATATTAAAGACTCTTGCAGTCATAGAGGTAAAGCAGTAAAAGAAATTATTCCAGATTTAACTGAAATTTTTTCTTAAATTCAATTAACCCAAGATCCATGAAGGCCATGAGGAATTGAAATGGGTAATTCATAAACAGCTAATTCTTTTAAGTCTTTTGCGTCTAATATAACTAAATCGCTTCCTCTTCTTTCTCCGTTCCATAGTAGTATAAATAAAAATCCCTCATCTTCTTTTGAAAAGTTTTCTGATGGAACCATAATTGGTTCACTTACGAATCCACTAGGACCTGCTGACCAAGAAATCTCTTCCTTAGAGGTTAAATTTATTTTTTTTATAGCTTGAAGTGGAGCGTTACCCAGCTTTTGAGATGTGCTTGCCATCCAACTAAAAGTTGCTTTTAATCCTAAGTTTTTAGGATTAACAACAGCAAATTCACAACATTGTTCACTTAAAGTTTCAAGTTCACTAGTTTTTTTCTTTAGATCGATAATTGATCTTTTCAATTTTCCCTCTGGATATTTATCAAAGTCAATATCCCTAAAATTCTCGTCTGGTCCAACTGATGGGAAATCATCATAAAAAATACTATCCAATACAATTTTGGAATCTTTTTCAAATGCATTTACATGATGAAAAACGAATCCTTCAGGTGCATCTATTGTTAACGGTGGCTGACCTCTAAATAATCCACTTTCTCTGGGGACGATAAAAAACTTTGCCTTTTTATTTGGGTTTGACTTTAGACATTGTGCTGCTCCTCTTTGACCCATTACAAATGGAAGAGGATTGAAATCAATAGCATTCTGTAAAAATATTGCCCAATTAGTTGTAATTGCGAAATCATGAAGAAATGCAAAGCCATTAAAGGTATCTTTTCTATCGAATATGAGCTCTCCAGAATTTGTACCCGCATTATTAAATTCCATTAATCTAATGGTACTTTTTGGCCCGGTTTGCACTCCAAAAGTAACTAAAAGTTCTGAAGATGCATTTGAATTTAGGTCTGTTTTGGGATGGGCACTGAATGCTTCGTTAGGCTTGAGTACCCCTTTTAATGTTGTTAAACCAATAGTGTCAAGACTATCAGGATCCATTGCATGTGGACCGGCTGCTTCCCATAATGCGAGAATTTCATCTCCTAATTTAATGACATGAGTATTAGCGATATTCTTGAATTTTAGATCTAATGCATTATTTAAAATCCCTCCATTTTTTTGTGTCCCAAAAACACCTCTATAGATAAATTTATTTATTTTTTCTTCTTCCAAGAAGCCTTTAGTTTTAACAAATCTATTTGTCAAAAATGGCTGACCATTTTCGAATTTTATGGATGTTATCATTCCGTCACCATCAAATGGATGATGAACCCATTGTCCACCTCTCTTTAATATTCCTGGTCCATTTCTTAATAATGTTCCATTCAAATTTTTAATATTATTACCTTTGCTAATTTTTAGCAGTTCCTTGGTTAGCTCCTTTTCTACATTTTGATACGCACTCGACCAATCTTCTTTATTAAAACTTTTAAATTTATCAATTTTTTTATCTTGTAAATTAGTCACAATAAAGTAATCACTCTATCTATTTTCGCCAAAAATCAACTGAATTGTGGCTAATTCGAAAAAATTCCTATTTTATTGATTTTCTAGCATTCCTTTACTGCTTGGAATTGAATCAGATCTTCTTTGATCTATTTCGGTAGCCATTCTCATTGCGCGTGAAAAAGCTTTAAAGCAAGCCTCAACTATATGATGTGAATTGCTACCTCTTATTTGATTAATGTGCAAAGTAATACCACTGTTATTTACAAAAGCAATAAAAAACTCTTTTACTAATTCAGTATCATAATTGCCAATTCTAGGAGCTTTTAATTGAAGATCATAAGATAGATGTGGTCTTCCGGAACAGTCTAAAGTCACTTGAACTAATGCTTCATCTAATGGGGCAAAGAAATGTCCAAATCTACTGATTCCTTTTCTTTCTCCCAAGGCTTTTGAAAATGCTTTGCCTAAGGCGATTCCTACATCTTCATTTGAATGATGATCATCAATATGGGTATCACCAATTGCTTTTATTTTTAAATCGAATAAACCATGACTGGATATTTGATGAAGCATATGATCTAAGAATGGTATTCCTGTTTCAATCTCGGAAACCCCATTCCCATCTAAGTTTATAAATACAGAAATATCTGTTTCATTCGTTTTTCTTTTTATTTCAGATTGCCTTAGAGATGACATTTTTTTGCAAAAAATTTTGTTTACATTCCATTAATGCAGTAACCCGCATCAACATAAATTGTTTGGCCTGAAATGCCGCTAGAGAGATCACTTAATAAAAAAGCAGCAGTATTACCTACTTCCGTTTGAGTGACTGTTCTGCGTAAAGGAGCCTTTTCTTCAACATTGTGAATCATATCTAAAATGCCACCTATAGCAGAACTGGCAAGTGTTCTTATAGGTCCAGCACTTATTGCATTGACTCTGACTTGTTTTTCGGGCCCAAGTTCTGCAGAAAGATATCTTACTGAAGCTTCTAAAGCTGCTTTTGCAACTCCCATCACGTTGTAGTTAGGAATCGCCCTCTCTGATCCTAAATAAGTTAATGAGACAACGCCAGCACCATCACTGAAAAGTGGTTTTGCTGATTTACATAAAGGTGCTAAAGAATACGCACTTATATTAAGAGCCCTATCAAAACCCCCTGAACTGGTGGCACTATAATCTCCAATTAATTCATCGCGTCCTGCAAATGCTAGGCAGTGAACTAATCCGTCAATTTGCCCCCAATTGTCTTTTATATTTTTAAAGATTTCTTCAATTTGAGCTGGATTTTGAACATCAAGAGGCAAAAATAATGATGGATTTAAAGGTTCAGTTAGTTCTCTAACTTTAGATTCGAATCTTCCCTTATCGTCAGGCAAATATGTGATTCCAAGTTCTGCGCCAGCTTTTGAAAGTTGTTGAGCGATACCCCATGCTATTGAACGATTGTTAGCAATTCCTGTAACAAGAATTTTTTTGCCAGTTAGATTTAGAAGCATTTTGTTTATTATTTCTATTATTCTCCTATATAAAAGTACCTATCTTTACGGATTACTGCAAAATATACAATAATTTTCAAATATCAAAGAATATTTAAATTGAACATGGTTAGAACAAATTCTATGGTTTTGGAATTAGGTTTTCAATTACCTAATTTCCAAATGTTAAATGCTAATTCTCCAAATAATCAATATTTTAATTCTCATAATCTAGATAATCGGCATTTTCTTTTAATGTTTATTTGTGCCCATTGCCCATTTGTTAAATATATTGAGAATCAAATTTTTACCTTGAGTAAAGAAATTGAAAACACAGTTCAAACGGTTGCAATTTCTAGTAATGATATTGTCACTCATCCCTCAGATTCTCCTGAAAATTTGAGATTACAAGCTCAATCACAGGGATGGAGTTTTCCTTATCTATATGATGAAAATCAAAATTTTGCTAAGGCATTAAAAGCGGCTTGCACCCCCGATTTTTATCTTTTTTCAAATAAAGGAGATGGTGATTTTTCATTATTTTATCATGGCCAATTAGACGATAGTAGACCAGGTAATAATATCCCTCTCTCTGGAAAAGATTTGCGCGCTGCTGTAAGAGATTTGAATCAAGATAATTCTTTTCCTTCAAATCAGATGCCCTCTTTAGGTTGCAATATTAAATGGACTCCTGGAAAAGAACCGATTTGGTTTAAATGAATTTAAATGTTTTTTACCCATAGAAATATGGTTTAGGGTTAATATATTCACTATGCAGATACCTCCATTTACTTTAAATAGGCAGTACCAAGAAATTGGCTCTGAAATTGAGAGTGAGGTTTCTAAAGTTTTAAAAGGAGGCCAGTATATTGGAGGACAAGAGATTTCCAAATTTGAGGAGAGTTTTTCTAATCTGATTGGTGTTGAAAATACTATTGGATGTAACAGTGGAACTGATGCTTTAGTGTTAGCTTTGCGCGCATTAGATATTGGAGCGGGTGACGAAGTTATTACCTCATCTTTTAGCTTTTTTGCGACTGCAGAGGCTATTAGTGCAGTTGGTGCTAATCCTATTTTGGTAGATATAGATCCTGAAACTTATCTCATCAATACTGAACTAATAGAACAAGAAATAAATTCTAATACCAAGGCAATTATGCCAGTTCATCTATTTGGGAATTCAGTGAATATGACGTTAATAAAATCATTGGCCAACAAATATGACTTAAAAGTAATCGAAGATTGTGCTCAGGCGACATGCACAATGTGGGAAAATTCCAAAGTTGGTAGTATCGGTGATATAGGTTGTTTTAGCTTCTTCCCCACTAAGAATTTAGGAGCTGCTGGAGATGGTGGAGCAGTGACAACTTCAGATCAGAAGATTGCAAAAAAAATTAGAGAACTAGCTGTTCATGGTAGTCCAATAAGATATCATCATACTAAAATTGGATATAACAGCAGACTTGATACCATTCAAGCTTCCATATTAAATATCAAAATTAAATATATTTCTAAGTGGATTAATAATCGCCAAAAGATCGCCAATAATTATCTTAATTTATTAGAAAAAAATCCATTTATTAGTTTTCCAAAAATTAGCTCTGATTCAATTTCCCATTCTTGGAATCAATTTGTGATCAGATTAAGAAACGATAAATATTTTTTAAATCAAGATTTTTCAAATTTATTTGATACTGATTGCAAAAAATACTATTCCTTAAGGAATTTGGTAAAACAACAACTTTTTGAAAAAGGTATTAACTCAATTATTTATTACCCAATTCCAATACATGCGCAAATAGCTTATAAAAATAAAAATTTTTCTAGAACAAAACTTACCAATACTGAGAGGATTTGCACTGAAGTTCTTAGTCTTCCAATGTTTCCTGAAATTTCTTACGAAGAGCAAGTTTATGTAGCAGAAAATTTAAATAAAGTTTTAAAGAATTGTATAGAGGAAATTCAAATTTCTGCATAAAGTGATTTAAATAATCTTTGCTGTATGTTGTGATTGACAATGGGGCTTGAATAATTATTTTTTTCTAAATTAGATATCTCCCCATTTAATAGGTTTGAATTTGACACTTTAGATAATTCAGGAATCCAAGATTTTATATATTCGCAAATAGGATCAAATTTTTTTGCCTGGCTATATGGATTGAAAATTCTAAGTGGTTTTGGATCCATACCGCTACTGGCGCTCCACTGCCATCCCCCATTATTTGCAGCTAAGTCTCCATCAACTAAAGTCTCCAAAAATTTTTTCTCGCCCATTTGCCAATTGCACAAAAGATCTTTTACCAGAAATGAAGCGACTATCATGCGACATCTGTTATGCATCCAGCCAGTACTATTTAGTTGACGCATTGCAGCATCAACTATAGGTACTCCAGTCTCTCCGTTGCTCCAATGTTGAAACCATTCATTATTGTTTTGCCATGGAAAGTGATCCCATTTTTTTCTATATGGACCTTTCTCTAGCTCTGGGAAATGGAATAAGCAATGTTGATAAAATTCACGCCAAACAAGTTCTTTTTGCCAAGTTTCAATTGATAGGTAATTTTCTTGATTTGCGAAATCTGAATTTAAATTTAATGTAGCGTTCCAAACTTTTCTAATGCTGATTGTGCCGAATCTGAGAGATGCACTTAGAAATGAAGTCCCATTATGGGAAGGAAAATTTCTTGCAAAATTATAAGAATATATTTTTTTTTCATTAATAAAATTTTCTAATAATGTTACTGCTGCATTCTCTCCAGGTCTACATGGACAAATATTAGAACCAGAAAATTTGATATTTTTGATAAATTTTTCTAGAACCGAATCAGATGAATTTATTGTCTTATTTTCTTTAAGTTTATTATCAATATCTTTAAACTGGAAAACAACTTTATCTTGGTTATATGAACCTAATAAATTCATTTTTGATTTAAGGTTTTTATAAAAAGGTCCATAAACTGAATAAGGTTTATCATTCCCGGAAAATATTTTTAAAGGTTCTACTAATAAGTGATCCCAAGTTTCAAAAACTTTAATATTTTGTTCTTTTAAAAATTTTTTTATTTGTAAATCGCGATTAATCTCATAAGGTTCAATTGATCTATTCCAAAAAACGAATTTAGCATCTATTTTTTTTGCTAATTGAGGAATTATTAATACCGGATCTCCTTCTTCCATAACTAGTCTACTACCCATTTTTTTCCAATTATTTCCTAATTCTTGAAGCGAATTTCCTAGGAACCAAGCTCTTGAACTTGCATTGAAATCGTGTGAGTAATTTTTATCAAATATATAAGTTGAAGTAATAGCATTTGATAATGAAAATGCTTTGATTAAAGCTTGATTATCAAATATTCTTAAATCCTTTCTATGCCAAAAAAGTATTCTAGGTTTATTCATAATCTATCCAAAAATTGTTTAGCTCTAAACCAAGCTGTCACCGTTTTTGCGTCAAGAATTTCATCCCCACTAGAAATAAGATTATCTAGTTCGTCGGGATCTAAAATTAATACTTCTATATCTTCATCTAAATCTCCTTTAATCTCGGTATTTAGTTTTTTTAAATCACGAGCTAAAAATAAATAAATTTCTTCATCCGCATACCCAGGAGCAGGGACAAGAATTCCTAGTTCATCCCATTTGTTTGCACTGAATCCAGTCTCTTCTTGTATTTCTCTTTGAATTGAATTAATAGGTGTTTCATCTATTTCTAATGTACCTGCTGGAAATTCTAATAGATACCTTGAAACAGCGAATCTATATTGCCGAAGAATGATAACTTTATGGTCTTTTGTAATAGGTACGGCTAATGCTGCCCCAGGATGCTTAATGATTCCATATTCACCTTCATGTCCATTTGGAAGCTCAATTCTGTTTATTTCGAGACTAAATTTTTTTGACTTTAACTCAGATATTTTTTCTTTAAAAATGGATCTTTTTATAAGGTTTTTGTTGACCATGAATTTTAAATAAAAATAGCCTAACAGTTATTTTTTGGTTTTGTAAATCAATTAATAGGCCATTTTGGGTCATCAAACTTTGTAATTTTTTGGCTTCTACTTAAGATTTCAGAAAGTGGTGTAATAACGAAATTCCGATTCATGAATCTAGGGTGAGGTAATGTTAATTCCTCGTCAACCGTATGAAAATCTTCCCACCAAAGAATATCTAAATCGAGACATCTTGATAGCCATTTCTTACCCTTTGGCGTCTCTTTTCGTCCGAAAAATCTCTCTAACTTTTTTAGCTCTTTTAAAAGTAATTTCGCGTTTCTATTTGATGGTTTAGGGAAAGAATTACTTTTGATAAGTAATAGAGTATTTAAATAATTTGGCTGCTCATTTTCAACTCCATGAGGTAATGTCTCATAAATTGAAGACCAAAAAAAATTTGCATGAAATTTGCTTTTCTCTTCTTTTTTCTCGTTGAAACTATCTCCCCACTCATTTATTATTTCTTCTATTTTTGGTTTGCAAATTAATAGTGACTCAAGAGGGCTTCCGAATTTACTATCAATATTTGCTCCGAGGGATATACATAGTCCATTTTTGATATTAAGATTTGATAATTCCACTACAAAAAACAAAGTTATTGGATAAATTCTATATCAGGCATTTTTAAAGTGATTTTGAACCCCGAGTTAAAAGAAAGAGGTGAAATAAAAGATTTAATGAAGTCAAAGGATTCTTTTAGAGCTTTCCCTTTAGCCGCAATTACAGGTCATAGCTTGTTGAAATTATCTTTACTTTTGGCAGCAGTTGATCCCAGTTTAGGGGGAGTGATTATTGCTGGCGGAAGAGGTACTGGTAAGTCAGTATTAGCAAGGGGTTTACATACTTTACTTCCTCCTGTAGAGGTGTTAGATAATGAATTAATACTGGAAAAGCTAACTGAGAAAAATAATGGAACTTTATTAAGACCTATTGGTAGGAATCTAGATCCAGATAAACCAGAGGAATGGGATATTAGTACTAATAAATTGTTGGAGGAGGTAATTGGAAGTGATTATTTGAATCAAATTGAAGAAATTCCGAAAAAAGTAAGAGAGGCTCCATTTATTCAAGTTCCCATTGGCATAACTGAAGACAGGCTTGTTGGATCAATTGACGTCGCTGCATCATTAAGTGCGGGGGAACAAGTTTTTCAACCTGGAATATTAGCAGAGGCTCATAGAGGTGTTCTTTATGTAGACGATATAAATCTATTGGATGATGGCATTGTAAATTTAATTCTTGAAGCCACAGGAAGAGAGAAAAATAATATTGAAAGAGATGGTTTAAGCCTTTCTCATCCTTGTAAGTCACTTTTAATAGCAACTTATAATCCTGAAGAAGGTGCTTTAAGAGATCATGTTTTAGATCGTTTTGCCATTGTGCTTTCAACAAATCAATCTATTGATAATGCTCAAAGAGTTGAGATTACAAAATCTGTTTTATCGCACGCAGAAAATAATATTAAATTTTCAGAAAAATGGTCTGAAGAATCTGATAATTTATCCACTCAATTAATTTTGGCAAGGCAATGGTTAAAGGATGTCAAGATAACAAAAGAGCAAATAACCTATTTAGTGAATGAGGCTCTCAGAGGAGGAGTAGAAGGGCATAGGTCAGAATTATTTGCAGTAAAAGTAGCAAAGGCTAATGCAGCTCTTCGAGGCGATGAGAATGTAAATTCTGAAGACCTAAAAGTCGCAGTTAGGTTAGTTATTCTCCCACGAGCAATGCAAATTCCTCCAGAAGATGATGATATTCAACCCCCCCCTCCAGAGGATCAGAGTCCCCCACCTCCACCTCAATCAAACAACGAAGAGTCCGAACCTGAGAATAGTGAAAATGATAGTGAGCAAGACCAAGAACAAGAAGAAGATAATTCTGATGGAGAAGAAGAATCTACGCCCGAAATACCTGAAGAATTCATATTAGATCCTGAGTCATGTAATGTTGATCCTGATTTATTGCTTTTTTCATCTGCTAAAGCTAAATCAGGTAATAGCGGGAGTAGATCAGTTATATTTAGCGACAGTAGAGGAAGATATGTAAAACCTATTATTCCAAGGGGTAAAGTAAAAAGAATTGCTGTAGATGCTACCCTTCGAGCTGCTGCTCCTTATCAAAAATCGAGAAGATTAAGGAATCCTAATAAAACAATAATAATTGAAGAAAATGATTTTAGGGCAAAGCTTCTTCAAAAGAAGGCGGGTGCTTTAGTCATTTTTCTTGTTGATGCTAGTGGTTCTATGGCTCTTAATAGAATGCAAAGTGCTAAAGGTGCAGTTATCAGACTTTTGACCGAGGCATATGAGAATAGAGATGAAGTTGCCCTAATTCCCTTTAGAGGTAATCAGGCAGAAGTTCTTTTGCCTCCAACAAGATCAATAACTGCTGCAAAAAGAAGGTTGGAAACAATGCCTTGTGGTGGTGGATCCCCTTTGGCACATGGACTAACGCAATCAGCAAAAGTAGCAAAAAATGCTCTTTCGACTGGAGATATAGGTCAAGTTATAGTTGTTGGAATTACCGATGGCAGAGGAAATGTTCCTTTAGGACTATCTCTAGGACAAAGTGAGGGTGACGAAAACGAAAATACAAATACAAATTTAAAGCAAGAGGTTCTCGATATTGCAGCAAAATATCCCATACTTGGGATAAAACTTTTGATAATTGATACAGAAAGAAAATTTATTGCAAGTGGATTTGGTAAAGAATTAGCTGAGGCAGCTCAAGGAAAATATGTTCAACTGCCAAAAGCTACAGATAAAGCAATCGCAGCTATGGCTTTAAATGCTATAAATGAATTTTAAATATTTCTTATGGATAAATTTCGTTAAGGAATTTTGAAAGCCCAATTGTTAAATCTCTTATAGATTTAGTCAATTCTTTATCTTGAGTTAATTTTGTAAAATCATCACTCATATCATCTATTTTGGTTGAAATAGACCTAGCAGCATTTATTGTCAATTTAATATCATTAAGAGTTTCTTTGTCATCGATAGTAGACAAAATGTTGTTCAAATGATTGGCGGCAATTGTAATTTCTTTTATTAGAGGTTCAACTCTTTCTATTTCCTTTTTGGATAAGTAAATTAATTCATCAAGATTTTCTTGTGTTTTGTCAAATTGATCAATTGAGTTGAGGATGTTCTCAATTAAGTTTTCTTGATTTGTTTCTTTTAAAAGTTGACTTATTTTATTAGTTATATTTGAAAGACTTGATAGTTGCTTACCTGTGATAGTGTCTCCCTGACAAATAATTAATTTGGTATCGCATTTTTCGGATATAGGTAGTGCAATGTTTTTAGGAATTTTCTTCTCACTGGTTTCTAAAGCAACTTGCACATCTCCTCCAAGGAAAGAATTTGTAACTACCCTCGCAAATGCTGGTCTTGGAAGAATAATTTCAGGATTATTTAAAACTATTTTTGCTTTAATTGATTCATTCGTGAACAAGATATCTTCTATCGATCCAACTAAGATTCCTCTGTAAGTAACTGGAGATTTTTTTGATAAACCGCTTGCGTTATTGAATTCAGCAAAGAGGTACCAATTTTTTGAAGATAATCTTACTCCTCTTAGCCAAAAAGAAAAAAATGTGAATATTAAAATTCCTCCTAATAAGGAAAAACCAACTATTGAATCTCGTAAGCTTCTACGCATAATTTCTAAATGTCTTTAGGTTGCATTGGACCATCAAGTTTCCCATTCCTAAATTGAAATACATAGGGATCTTTACTCTTTTTAAATTCATCAATCGAGCCTGCCCATCTGAATTTGCCTCCATAAAGCATTAAAACTTTATTTGAAGTTCTTTCTATAGTACTAAGAACATGGCTAACCACAATAGATGATCCGCTAGCTTTATCATTTGTCTTATTAATTAAATCTTCAATTCTTGATGAGGCAATGGGATCAAGGCCTGCAGTTGGTTCATCAAAAAGTAATAAAGGTTTAGACTTTGCATTAAGAGTTTGATCAGTAATTAATGCCCTCGCAAAACTTACTCTTTTTTGCATGCCTCCACTTAATTCATTTGGAAGTTTGTTCTCAATATTAAATAATCCTACCTCAGCTAAGCATTCACGCACTATTTCATGAATTGATTTTTTCGATAGGTTTTTATTTCTTTTAAGGAGAAAACCTACATTTTCTTCAATAGTTAGAGATCCTAATAAGGCCGGGTTCTGAAAAACTAGTCTTACATCAGGAGGATTGTTTTGGTCTAATCTCAAATATGTTTGCTTTTCACCAAATATTCTTAATTCTCCTTTGGTAGGTAAAATCAGTCCTGCTAGTATTTTTAATATGGTTGATTTGCCAGAACCTGATGGCCCAACAATAGCTAATTTCTCTCCATCATTAAGTTCAAAATTTATTTGATTAAGCACATTAACTTCGCCCCAGCTTATTGAGAGGTTTTTTGTTTCAACTGCATATTTTGATTTTTTCAAAACTTATATTAAAGAGCATCTATTTATTTCATTTTGCCTATTTTTAGAAATAAAAAAAGGATGCATGAATTTGATTTATAATGATTCTATATATTTTTTAAATTTGAGAAAAATAATTTAAGAGGTTTCTTAATGAATAAGCGTAAAAAAAGGGTAATTCGATACTATAAAAATTTTAAAAAATCTAATTTTGACTTATTGAAGAAAATCTTAAGAATTTTGAGTTGGCTTTTACCTGGATTGGTAATAAAAAGATGGATGCTTACATCTGCGATAGGTTTTTTGACTACATTATTAGGCGTGGTAATTTGGTCAAATTTAAGACCGCTCTATTGGCTTATTGAACTCTTTTTTTCGGTAATGACAGGTTTAACTAGTATTTTGCCTGTTTCATTGATGGGACCATTGATTTTTGTTATTGGAATATTATTAATAGGAATTGGACAAAATAGAAGTATTAATTCTATTCAAAAAGCGCTTGCACCGGAAAGAGATACATTTTTAGTTGATGCATTAAGAGTTAAAAGTAAATTAAACAGAGGCCCAAATATTGTTGCAATTGGGGGCGGTACAGGCTTATCTACTTTACTGAAAGGCTTAAAAAATTACAGTAAAAATATTACAGCAATCGTAACTGTATCCGATGATGGTGGAAGTAGTGGAATTCTCAGAAAACAATTAGGTGTGCAACCTCCAGGGGATATTAGAAATTGTTTAGCAGCCTTATCAAACGAAGAACCAACTTTAACTAGATTATTTCAGTACAGATTTTCAGGTGGAAGTGGTCTGGAAGGTCATAGTTTTGGAAATCTATTCTTGTCAGCTTTAACAACAATTACAGGCAGTTTAGAAAAAGCAGTTCAAGCCTCTAGTAAGGTTTTGGCGGTACAAGGTCAAGTTTTACCTGCAACGAATATTAATGTTATGTTATGGGCCGAATTAGAAGATGGTGAAAAAATTTTTGGGGAAAGTAAGATCAGCAAATCTAAAAAATCAATTTCGAGGATTGGTTATCTACCAGAAAATCCTTCAGCTCTTCCAAGTGCTCTTGAATCTATAAAAGAAGCTGATTTAATAGTTCTCGGCCCAGGTAGTCTATTCACTTCTTTATTGCCTAATCTCTTAGTACCAGAGATAGTAGATGCTTTATTGCAAAGTAATGCTCCTAAAATTTATATAAGTAATTTGATGACTCAGCCTGGAGAAACAGATGGACTTGATGTCTATCAACATATAAAAGCAATAGAAAAACAATTATCAAATTTTGGAGTTAATATCCGAATTTTTAATTCAATCTTATCTCAGATTCAATTTGAAAAGTCTCCATTAGTAGACTATTACGAAAGTAGAGGGGCAGAACCTGTCCAATGTAATAAAGAAAAATTATTATCTGAGGGTTATTATGTTTTACAAGCACCACTATACTCAAAAAGAATAACTCCAACTCTTAGACATGATCCAAGGAGACTAGCAAGAGCAGTAATGTTTATTTACCGCAAATTAAAAAAATTAAACTAATAAGCATCTTGAAGTTCATAGAAATCTGGTTGAATATAATCTTTTCGTAATGGCCATCCTCTCCAATCTTCAGGCATTAATAGTCTTTTGGGATTGGGATGGTCAATGAAATTTATTCCATACATATCAAAAGTTTCTCTTTCTTGCCAATCACTTCCTTTAAAAATTTTATACAAACTAGGTATTGATAAATCAGAATCTCTTTTTAAGAAAACTTTTAATCTGACTTCTTTAATTTTTTCGATTTTTTGTAAATCATCAACTGTTATAAAATGGTAGAAACTTACAAGATTTTTGCCTGGTCCCTCATCATATCCTCCTTGACATTGGAGATAGTTGAAACCGTAATTTCTTAAGGCAGATACTGCTTCATATAATTTGTTGGGTTCCACAGAAATGTTTTCAATTCCTATGTGATCATCAGATAAAGATTGATTTGGAATTCCATCTTTAGACAAAGATTTGCTAATAAACCCTTCTTTTTCTATTGAAGTATCTGAGGATGTGGCTAAACCGTCTTTTTCCATTAGTCTTCTAAAGTATTAATAATTTCAGATTTTTCGTTATTTTCACTTAATTCAGTTATTTTTTCTTTTTTGGAGGAGGAAATGACGTTAGTTGAAGTTTTGTTTAGATATTCACCTGTATTCTCTGAGAAAACAAGATTCATTTCGTGATCAGATGTTATGTATCTGTGTGTTTGCTCTGTTTTTGTGCGCTCTAAAATTGATTCATTTCCAACTTTTTTTCTTAATTTAATTACAGCATCAAAAATTGCCTCTGGTCTTGGTGGGCATCCTGGAAGGTATAAATCAACAGGTATTAATTTATCGACGCCTCTTACAGCAGTTGTAGAATCTGCGCTGAACATTCCCCCTGTGATTGTGCAAGCACCCATGGCAATCACATATTTTGGTTCGGGCATTTGTTCATAAAGTCTTACTAGGGCTGGAGCCATCTTCATCGTTACTGTTCCTGCAACTATTATCAAATCTGCTTGTCTTGGCGAGCTTCTAGGTACTAATCCAAATCTATCAAAATCAAATCTAGATCCGATTAAGGCTGCAAACTCTATAAAACAACAAGCTGTTCCGTACAAGAGAGGCCATAGACTACTTAGTCTAGCCCAATTGTGAAGGTCGTCTAAGCTTGTCAGTATAATATTTTCGCTTAAATCCGTAGTAACTTGGGGAGCACCAAGAGGATTACAAGTTCCTTCTCGGATTTCTCTTATTGCTTTTGGGGATAATTGTGGGTTCAATTTTTTAACTCCATTCTAGAGCACCTTTTCTCCATGCGTATGCCAAAGCGATAATAAGTATTGCAATGAAAATTAAAGCCTCAATAAAAGCTAATAGGCCTAATCTATTAAAGGCAACAGCCCAAGGATAAAGGAATACAGTCTCAACATCAAATATAACGAAAACTAAGGCAAACATGTAGTAACGAATATTAAATTGAATCCATGCTCCTCCTATAGGCTCCATCCCAGATTCATATGTAAGTTTTCTTTCACCTGTTCTGCCTTTTGGGGCAACGATAAGATTAGTAACTAGAGCTAATATTGGTACTGCTGCGGCAATGAGAAGGAAACCTAAAAAATATTCATAGCCAGTTAATAAAAACATCTTAAAAAATTAATTTTGAATAAAAGTCGCTTAATTAAGCAAAATCTTTTAAAGTTCTTAAAGAATAATAATAAACCGTGAGTGAAAACATTCAACCAGCTTCTGAGGAAAACAAAATAGTTGAAGACTTTGAGAAAGAAAACCTTTCTGAAAACTCTAAAGGAGTAGATGTTAAACAACCTGTCCTTAATTTAGAACAAAATAGATTCGAATGTAGAAGTTGTGGTTACATTTATGATCCGTCTGAAGGAAATAAAAAATTAAAAATACCTAAAAATACACCTTTCGCAGAATTGGATGGGAATACTTTTGCTTGCCCTGTTTGTCGAGCCGGTAAAAATTTTTATAAGGATATTGGATCTAGAGCAAAACCTAGTGGATTTGAAGAGAATTTAGTTTATGGATTTGGATTTAATAGTTTACCTCCTGGACAAAAAAATATATTGATTTTTGGAGGGTTGGCGTTTGCTGCTGCTATGTTCCTTTCTTTGTACTCTTTGCATTAATATAATTAAATGAAAAATTTTTTTACCAGTATTCCTAACCTTCTTTTATCTGTAATTCTCTGTTTTGTTTTAAGCAGTTGCTCATCAACAGGTGTCAAGATGAATGAAAGCAGCCCTTGGAAAACAATTCAGTTTGAAGATCAGGCTAATGCTTTAGATGTTGATTTTATAGATGATAATCATGGGTTCTTAGTAGGCTCAAGCAGATTGATTATGGAAACTACTGATGGTGGTGAAACATGGGAAAAAAGATCATTAGATATTTCCGCTGAAGAGAACTTTCGCCTTCTCGATATTGATTTCAAGGGTTCTGAGGGTTGGTTAATAGGGCAACCCTCTCTCGTAATGCATACTTTCGACGAAGGTAAAAATTGGACTAGGCTTTCACTTGGGAAGTTACCAGGCCAGCCTTTCTTAGTTACTACTATTGATGAAGGAGTTGCTCAATTGGCGACAACCTCAGCAGCTATTTATGAAACTTCCAATAGCGGTGAAACATGGGAGGCAAAAGTATCAGACCCTTCGGAACAGGGAGGTATAAGGGATTTAAGAAGAACATCTAGCGGTGATTATGTGAGCGTAAGCAGTCTTGGAAATTTCTTCTCTACTCTTGATAGTGATAGCAATACTTGGATTGCTCACCAAAGAGCAAGTAGTAAGAGAGTGCAAAGCATTGGTTTCAATCCAGAAGGAAGTTTATGGATGCTTTCAAGAGGTGCGGAAATTAGATTTAATGAAGATTCTAATAATTTAGAAAGTTGGTCAAAGCCTATAATTCCTATTCTTAATGGTTACAATTATTTAGATATGGGATGGGATCCTAACGGCGACATATGGGCTGGGGGTGGTAATGGCACTTTAATAGTAAGCAAAGATCAAGGTGAAACTTGGAATTCAGATCCTCTCGCTTCTGCATTGCCTACTAACTATATAAAAATAGTTTTTCTTGATAAGGAGTCATTAGATAATCAAAAAGGATTCATACTTGGCGAGCGGGGTTACATTCTTAAATGGAATGGCTAAATCTGTAATTACTTAAGAAAATAATAAAAAAAATCTTAATTTTGGATGAATTTAACAACTGTCTGTAACCAAGCTGTTAATTTCTTCGCGAACTTATGATTTAACACTGTAAGATCATATGGTAAACATTTGTGATTATGGCCGCAGGTTCAACGGGTGAACGCCCATTCTTTGAAATAATCACCAGTATTAGGTACTGGATTATTCATGCAGTAACATTACCAGCTATCTTTATAGCAGGATTCTTATTCGTATACACAGGTTTGGCTTACGACGCTTTCGGTACTCCCCGTCCGGATAGTTATTTTCAGGCATCTGAAGCAAAAGCTCCTGTTGTAACACAAAGATTTGATGCGAAGTCTCAACTTGATTTAAGAACAAAATAACTATGTCTAATTCTCAAGCTCCAATGCAGGCTGCGGAAGTCCGCGTTTATCCTATATTTACTGTTCGTTGGCTAGCAGTTCATGCTTTAGCTATTCCATCAGTATTCTTTTTGGGTTCCATTGCTGCTATGCAATTCGTAGCCCGATAAATTTAACTATCATGCAAGTAAACGAAAATCCTAACAAAGTTCCAGTTGAACTTAATCGTACCAGCCTTTATTTAGGCTTATTATCAGTCTTTGTATTGGGAATTTTATTTTCCAGTTACTTTTTCAATTAAATTAAAATTATGAGTAAATTAAAAGGACCTGATGGAAGAATCCCAGACAGACTTCCGGACGGTAGACCAGCAGTTGCATGGGAAAGAAGATGGACAGAAGGAACTCTCCCTCTATGGCTTGTCGCTACAGCAGGTGGAATTGCAGTTATCTTCGTTTTAGGTATATTCTTCTATGGTTCATACCAAGGAGTTGGCGCTGGAGGCTAACAAAATCCTTAATCTGACCTAACAATCACTAAATTCTAATAATCTTAATAAGAATCAGTAAATATCCTTAGTTTCTCTATTGTGGAGCCTGGAATATCTTTTTTTTGGGTTATCAATCCATCTTTTAATGAAAAATGAGATTTACTTTTTGGTCTTTCTTTTTCAACAAATTTAGCTACTTCGAAGATTATTTTATTAGCCACTTCAGTATTTGATCTAAGATTATCCAAAACCATTTCTACAGAAACTTCTTGATGAGTTTGATGCCAGCAATCATAATCAGTAACCATTGACAATGAGGCGTAAGCTATTTCAGCTTCTTTAGCTAATCTTGCTTCTGTGTGGTTCGTCATTCCAATTATTGAACATCCCCAACTCCTATATAAATTAGATTCTGCTCTAGTTGAGAAAGCGGGACCTTCCATTGCTAGATAGGTACCACCTCTATGCAATTGTCTACCGCCAGGAATATTTTTTTCTCCGATTTCACTTAATATACGTGATAAATTTGTACAGAACGGATCTCCCATAGTTACATGAGCAACAGCTCCCTCGTTAAAGAAGGTTGAAGGTCTATTTTTTGTCCGGTCTATAAATTGATCTGGAACCACTATATCAAGTGGCCTTATCTGTTCTTGTAATGAACCAACTGCTGATGGAGCAATAATCCATCTTACTCCTATTGATCTTAGAGCCCAAATATTAGCTTTGTAAGGGATTTCAGAAGGATTTAAACTATGTGTTCTGCCATGTCTAGGAATAAATGCTATCTCTAGGTTTCCAAGGTTATATACTTTAATTGAATCAGAAGGTTTACCATAGGGGGTATTGATTTCTTGTTCTCTTAAGTACTCTATTTGATCCATTGAATAAAATCCACTTCCACCAATCACTCCTAATCTTGATTTTTCAATTGGTAATAAATGTTCTTTATTCATAGTGATGTAAATGACTTTTAATCATCTGGTATTAATTGGAGGAGGACATTCAAATGTTTCTTTATTGAAGAAATGGATAATGTTTCCGAAATTAATGCCCGAAATTCCTGTTTCAATTATATCTAGAGATTCTCATTTGGTTTATTCGGCTATATTCCCATCGGTGATTTCAAAATCAATCACTTTAGAGGAGAGTTTAATTGATATAAAATCTTTAGCAAAAAATGCAAAAGTATCTTTTATTGAAGAAGAAGTACAGGATATTGATTTAAATTTAAAGAAAATTGCTTTGAG
Organism: uncultured Prochlorococcus sp.; assembly: GCA_902539115.1. Taxonomy (GTDB): domain Bacteria; phylum Cyanobacteriota; class Cyanobacteriia; order PCC-6307; family Cyanobiaceae; genus Prochlorococcus_A. The sequence goes on from CACBHP010000001.1 coordinate 42,995, forward strand.
TAATAGACCTTCAGTTAATTACTCGAAGTTGGTGCTTAATTATGGAAGTCAAACAATAATTCCAAAAGAATTTGAATCACTAGTTAAAAATCGAAATGCTTTTTCAATTAAACCTTTTTTAAGGGCTTATGACTCAATACTAAAAGAGGACATTTTTGATTCAGTTAATGAACTTCCATTTGTAATTGTTGGGAGTGGCCTTGCTGCAATTGAAGTATCATATGCTTTGAGAAAAAGATGGGCAGATAGACCCTTAAAACTATTATGTGATTCAAGAAAAATTAATAATACAATTCTAAAAAGTTTACGGAATTCCAATATTGATTTAGTTGAAAAACTTAATTTTGATTATGGCAAGATTCTTTTATGTACTGGAAATACATCTCCGTTATGGGCACAAAAAAAATTATTAGATTCGGATTCTGATGGCAGAATAATTACAAATCAGAATTTGCAGATAAAAAGTTTCTCTGGAATCTTTGCTGTCGGTGATTGCGCAGTTGTAGGTTCAGCAAAAAGACCAGCATCGGGAGTTTTTGCAGTAAAAGTTGTAAATACATTAGTACAAAATCTAAAAAAAGAAATAGAAGGGAGATCATTAAAAAAGTGGTTTCCTCAAAAGATCGGATTGCAAATAGTAAATATATTTCCAAGCCATCATCCAAAGGCTTTTGCTATTTATCGTAATTTTGTTTTCGGTCCTTCATTTATTTTTTGGATTTTGAAGCATAAAATTGATCTCAACTTTATTAAAAAGTTCAGATCAAAAAGGCTAATTATGAAAAGTAGTGAAAAAAATATTTCATTGAAAGATTGCAGAGGGTGTGCAGCTAAAATTCCTCAGTTTGTTTTGAATAAATCATTAATAAATTCTAATTTAAATTCATTTGCCTTATCACCTGAAGATTCAGTTGAGATATATCAAAATGGTCAAGATATTATCTTGCAAAGTGTAGATGGATTTCCTGCTTTGGTAAGTGATTCTTGGCTTAATGCAAAAATTACTACTTTGCATGCTTGCTCAGATTTGTGGGCATGCGGAGCAAAACTTTCATCCGCGCAGGCTTTAATTTCATTACCAAAAGTTGAAAGGGAATTTCAGAGTTACCTTTTTTCTCAATCACTTCAAGGTATTAAATCAACAGTTGAGGATCATGGAGGTGAATTACTTGGAGGCCATACTTTCGAGACAAGAAGTTTAGTAAATAAACCTTATTCATTAGGAATAGATATTTCTTTAACAGTTCAAGGTATTTTAAAAAATGGAGCAAAACCATGGCTTAAATCTGGAATGAATATTGGAGATATTCTGATGATGTCTAGACCTCTGGGCGTTGGGATTTACTTTGCCGGTCAAATGCAAAATATTAATATGCTAGGTAGTTCTTCTGAAATAATTAATAATTTAGTAAAGAGTCAGCAATATTTGATTGATGAAATTTATCTTTTTCAAAATCAATTTAAAGAATCATTAGTCAATGCTGCGACTGACATTACTGGATATGGATTTATTGGACATCTTAAAGAAATGGTTGAATCATCTAATTTATATAGGCAAAGCATTAATCTTGAGCCACTAAAAGTTTTATTAGATTTATTTGCATTTAAAGCTTATCCTGGAGTATTTAATTTAATAAGAAAAGATGTCAAAAGTACTTTCTTTGAATCTAATAAAGAAATTTTTGACAAAATTTACAAAGTAAATAAGCAAAAAAGAATAATTAATTTTTTAAACGAAAATTCATTAGATCAAGAGACTTTTAACGAGAGAATATCATTACTATTAGATCCTCAAACATGTGGCCCCTTATTGATTAGTTGCAATCGTAAATATGAAAATGTTCTAAAGGATAAATGGTACAAAGTTGGAGAGGTTGTAAAAATGTAATTAATTTCTATTTAATTTGTCAATTTCCAAATATCTTAATCTTTTGATTTCCATTCCCATCTCCTTCCCTGGGTCCCATCCTTCTTTTTTTAATGTTTCTCCATCTTTTTTTGATTTTATGAATTTGTAAATAAATAACCACTTAAACAATTTACGCCAGTATGGTCCTCCATCACAAATTAATAATTTGACTGTCTCATCATTAAGGTTTCTGTCCTCAATAAACTCTGTCCAGCTTGATGGAGAAAAATGATTTAAATTTTTTTGGTTTGTATTTAATATCTTTTTGATATTTAAATAATCTTCTAATATTTTTATCTCACTTTTATTTATCAAAAATCTTTGACATGCTTTTTCTAAATCTTCTGAATCTTTTAATAAGTAAAGCATATGATTTCCCTTTAACTTCTTAATCCAATTAAGTCCTCTTAAAAACCTTTCATCGACTTTAATATTTTCATTTAAGATTGAGATAATTTCCCATTTATGAATTATCGAAATTACATTAGTCAAATTATCGTGTTTGCATATTTCAGCTAGTTCCATCCTTATTCTTATGCCTAGTGCAGGAGGGTAAATCATTTTCGGATGAGTTTCTGAACTTTTCCATGGCCATTGTCTAACTGTTTCTTGAGATTGTTTGAGGGAATTATTTGAAATATTAAAATCTAACCTTGAAGCATATTTTGCACATCTAATTAATCTACTTGGATCATCTGAAATACTATTACTGTGAAGTAGGTTCAATTTTTTGCTTTTTATATCAGAAATTCCTCCATAAAGATCATAGATTTTCCTCGTCGAGACCTCGAAGGCTATTGAATTTACCGTGAAATCTCTTCTCTTAAGATCCTCCTCAATAGTACTTTTATTTACTGTGGGATTTAAGCCTGGAGCAGAATAAATCTCTTTTCTTGCAGAAGCAATATCAATTTTATAGTCATTAATATTCATTTCTACTGTGTTGTATAAATTAAATTCCTTTATTAAACATAAATCTACATTTACAACATTTTTTTTTATAAATTTTGCCAGTGAAATAGAGGAGCCTTCAATAACAAGATCTATATCTACAGGTTTAGAAAAAGATTTTTTTTGGAATTTACTAATTAATAAATCTCTTAAATAACCGCCAACAAAAGCAACCTTAGTATTTTTATTAGATTCTATGTATTTAGTAATTAGGTTATATAGATTAAATGGAGTTTTGATTAATTCCCCTTGGATGTAATCAGAGATATCGTTCATGAGTTTTAACTTACATAACGAATTGGAGCTAATCTGGGATCTAGAATCTTACTTCCTTTATCACCAAATTTTACTGCTAAAGATATTTTTTCCCCGCTCCCAAAAATATGTATGATTTCACCTTTCCCAAATTTTGAATGAATTAGCTTATCGCCAACTATCCAGCTTTTCCCTTTACTGGGACCTGAATATAATTTCCTTACTGCATTTATTGGATTGTTAGCAAATTCATTTGGATTATTACGATCAACCCTTGTTAAACGATCAAGATGCCAATCTCTTCTAATTGAAGCACCACCAGTTTGTGGTAATTCGCCATCCATTAAATCTTCAGGTATTTCTGAAAGAAATATTGAAGGAATTGTTGCTTCTCGCATTCCACCCCATAATCTTCTTTCTCTGGCATGACTTAAGAAAACTCTTTCTTTAGCTCTAGTAATACCTACGTAACATAATCTTCTTTCCTCTTCAAGAAGTGAGGGGGTATCTATAGATCTATGGCTAGGGAAGAGACCTTGTTCTAGACCAGTGATAAAAACATTTTGAAATTCTAAACCTTTACTATTGTGCAGAGTCATAAGAGTTACAGAGTTGGGATTATTTTTCTTAGTATCATTATCAGTTGTTAAGGCTGCTGTAGAAAGAAATCCCTCTACATCTCCACTTTCTGTTTCTTCTTCATATTGAGTAGCTGCATTAATTAGTTCTTGTAAGTTATTTCTTCTATCTTCAGATTCTTCAGTCCCACTAGATACCAAGTCACTTAAATAACCACTTTTTTCTAATATAAGCTGTAGTAGTTGAGCAGGGCCTGAATTTTCTAGGTAACACAGTAGATCATTCATAACTTCAGTAAATTTATTAATTCCTTTTGATGATCGGCCTATTGTTTCTTCAAGACTTTGCTTATCGTTAAGAACCTCCCATAATGGGATATTCAACCTGTTAGATAGTTCATTAAGTTTTTGAATAGTAGTCTTACCAATCCCTCTTCTGGGAACATTTATGATACGCAAAAGACTAACGTTATCTGAAGAATTAACAAGAACTTTCAAATATGCTATTGCATCTTTAATTTCCCTTCTATCGTAGAAACGCAATCCTCCAAAAATTGTATAGGGAATGCGCCACCTTACAAGAGATTCCTCTAATACTCTTGACTGAGCTCTTGTTCGATATAAGATTGCAAAATTTTTCCAAATTGGGTGTTGATTGTAATTATTGAGTGATTTTATTTTATTGGTAATTGCTTCTGCCTCAGAAATTTCATCATCACAGCTGAGTAACTTTAAAAGCTCCCCTTTTTCTTTAGTAGCCCTTAAAACTTTCTCAATTCTCTCAGAGTTGTTTTCAATTAGTGAGTTTGCAGCATCAAGGATATTAGATGATGACCTATAATTTTCTTCTAATTTAATTAAAGATGATTTTGTATCGTCGTTGATTGAAGTTTTAAAATCTTCTTGAAAACCAATTAAAATTCTAAAGTCAGCTGCTCTGAAACTATAAATACTTTGATCAGCATCCCCAACTACAAAAATTGACCGATCTTCCCAATTGAAGAATTTTTTTGGTTCAGTATTTCCAGCAGTAATTAATTTTATAAGTTCATATTGTGTTCTATTTGTATCTTGATATTCGTCAACTAAAATATGTTTAAATCTTTTGTGCCAGTAATCTCTGACTATATCATTTTGCCTCAATAAGAAAACAGGCAAAAGTAGAAGATCATCAAAGTCTAAAGAATTATTTTTTGAGAGCGAAATTCTATATCTCTTGTAGGCTTCTGCAACTGTTTTATCAAAATTATTATCTGCTTTTTCTAAAATATCATTAGAAGTTAAGCATTGATTTTTAGCATTACTTATTAATCTTTTAATCTTTTTTGGATCATATCTTTTTGGGTCAAGATTCATATCTTGACTGATAATTTCTTTTACTAATGTTTGAGAATCTGTTTCATCGTAAATTGAAAATTGCCTTGTCCATTTTAAGCCTTCTGGATCAGTATATTTTTCAATATCGTATCTCAGAAGTCTTGAAAATAAAGAATGGAAAGTACCGATCCAAAGGTTCTGAAGCCTCTCTTGTTGAACGTTTGTTCTTAATTGATTTTGATCAATTTCTTTGAGAGTTGTCCAAGGCTGACCAAATTGATTAAAAGCTAATTCTTGGGCAATAAGAACCTCTAATCTTGATTTCATTTCTTTAGCAGCTTTGTTAGTGAAAGTGACTGCGAGAATGTTATAGGGATCTATAGAGTTACCCTCAATAAGGTTCGCAATTCTATGAGTAAGAGCCTTAGTTTTTCCACTACCTGCACCTGCTACAACTAATAGTGGTCCATAAACATGTTTTACTGCTTGAAGTTGTTGATTGTTTAGGGACTTAAAAAGGAAATTGTTGGTTTGAGGCACTTTTGGAATGGTTTTTCAAAAATCAGACTTTACTATGAGATTCAGATTCCGTTTCTAGATCTTCTAACGCTTTTTTTAAATTTATAAGTTCATTATTGTTATTAATTATTTCTTCAAATTTATTTTGAGGCATCTTTAATTTCATACTTCTGTCTAGAATTTCTTTTTCCAATCTCTTTTTATATGAGGAAATAAGTTTCTTTGATAATTTTAAATCTTGTTGATCCAAAACTTTATTAAAAATATATTTTTATATTAGCGGAAAAAATTTTTTTATTTGAATTATTTCAAATATCACTTTGGAATGAAGTTTTTAATTAAGAAGCGTTGCGTTAAGTTTGAAATTGTATTGTTTTTACTATCTTTGTATTAGTCTTAAAATCAATCTTTAAATTTTTACTTCAGGAATGTCAGTTTCAAAGAAAAATCAACTATTGTCCGCTGATAAGAAATTAAATGATTTAAGCAATATAAAAGAATTTATTAATAGTGCAAACTCAAGATTAGATGCAATAACTTCCATAACAAGTAATTCACATGCAATTGCAGCAGACGCTGTAACAGCAATGATTTGTGAAAATCAAGATTCAGTTAATTTAAAAATATCTTTTAATACAACCAACAAGATGTCCGTTTGTTTAAGAGACGGAGAAATAATCCTAAGGATTGTTGCTTATCTTTTAATTTCTAATGACGAATCAGTTTTAGAAAAAAGTTGTTTAAGGGATCTTAAAAATACTTATCTTGCTCTTGGGGTACCTTTAAGCAATGCAAGAAGGGTTGTTGAATTAATTCGAGATGCAACAATCTCTGATTTAAATTCAACAGTTAATAATATGCAAGGATACAAAGGCTTTCTTCCTAAACTAGTATCTGAAACAAAGTTTCAATTTGAAAGGATAATTAATCTTTTAAACTAGCTAAATTCCTTATCTCTGAAGTATGTGAAGTCTGTATTACTGAGTTATTTTCCAGATTTCTAATAGTAGAAAATCTTGATCTTATGTGAGTGGATAAAAAGGAAATTCTTTCTTCAGAAACTGTTGATTTGTAAAAAGTTTTAATGTGTAAATTATTTTGTTCATCAACGAAATAATTTGATGATGAAATTAAAGATTCGGTGTAACCTTTGTTTCGTAAAACAATTCCTGAATATTCATCCTTGGGTAAAAATATCAAAATTGTTTCATCTCCCTCACTCATATCATTATCTTCCCAATCACTAATAGCTTGCCATTCTATAGAAATTGCGATGCTTTCTAGGTTTAAGCTTAATTTGAAATTTTTAAAAATTTCAACGACTTTTTTATTTTCTGAACTTAGATGTTTTATATATATTTTGCTAGTTGAATTTTCAAATTCCTGAAAAGCCAAAGTGTGGGTACTTCTAATAGATTTCCACTCTCCTATACTATTATCAATGAATTGATTAATTATTGTTAAATTCTTCTTCAAGTTTATCTTCTACTGAATGATTTTCTGCTTTTTGAATCATTCTTACCATTGAATCCACCATTAATCTCTTTGCAGAAGTTACTTTTAATCCAGAAGGAGTGGTTGATATTTGTTCTCCAGGGCGATCATATGACGTTGGTCTAAATGGAGTCATCTAAAAACTTAAAAATTAATCGATTCCTATTCTTGCATGAATACTTATTCATTTAGTTATTGTTTGCAAAAATGTCATATCTTTCTTCTTTGTTGAAGGGATTTTTAACTGTTTTTTTATTTAGTTATTTTATTTTTCGCTAATCCTGAAATAGTAGCTAATGCAAACATTCCTAAAAGAGCTACTCCTAGAAATAATCCTGCTCCCTGACTAACTCCAGCTCCCACTGCTACTAGAATAGAGTCACTGATTAGAAGACTTATTAATAATGCTGGAGTGAATATTTTCCAGCGAGTTCCTCCAATACCGATTGCGTAGCTTAGAAAATCAAAAAGGCCTGTCATTAGTAGACCTGTCATTAGAAAGAAATTTTCTTCTAGTTGGTTTTGATTAAAACTTTCAATTTTTTTCATCGCTTTAGGGCCTACTAAATTACGTACAGGAACACGACCATAATTTCTTGCAATAAAGAAAGCAGCTTGGCAAAAAACAATATCAGAAAAGATTATTGTCATGTAACCTTTTTGAAATCCTAGTAATGAACCAGCTAGAAGGGAATAAGCTGAACTTGGAAGAGCAGGCAAAATAATACTTACACCTCTAAGTATGAATATTCCAAAAGGAGCCCAAATCCCCATACTTTCAATTTTGTTCCTTAGAGGTTCAACCCCATAGTTTTGGATTAAATAAATTAATACAACAAATATTGCAATAAAAAAAACTACTGAGAGAAATTTTTGTATTTTATTCATTATTTTTCTAATAAATTTATTGGAAGAAAATTCATAATTTTAATATTCGATTCTATCTATAATAGAAATACTAATCAATAAAATTTTTTACAAATTTTAGATCTTATATTTACTACCAATAAAAGATTTTTGTATTCCATAATTAGTCATGATTGATTCTAAGGATAAGGTTAATTCAATATTTTTTAGAAATATCATTTGTTTAGTCCTTTCAATAATCTTTTCTTTTTGTACTTCAATAAAGAAATCAGATGCTTTGCCTCATGAATGGGTTGGAGTCCCTAAAAGTGAATATGGAGAACAGTTATGGGATAGGAAGAGTATAAAAAGGAATAAAGACGGTTCTGTAAGAGTATTGAGTAAATTTATTCCCAAAACAAAAAGTGAAATTATAAAGGATATTTTTTATACGATGGATATAAATTGTTTTGAAAAATCATTCAGAGACGTTGATGTCTCTGTAGATGAATTAAATAGTAATTTTAATGATTTCGCTGATTGGCAGGATCCAAATGGAGATGAATTGATTTTGGGTTTGATTGGTCAAGTTTGCAGATTGGAAAACTAAAATTTCAAATTCTAAAAATAAGTTAAAAATTAAGTTTTTATATTTCTAGAAAATATAAAACCCCTTTATAAAAAGGGGTTTTAAAGGTGCCAGGACCCAGATTTGAACTGGGGACACGGCGATTTTCAGTCGCCTGCTCTACCAACTGAGCTATCCCGGCTCCAACCTATATACTTTAAATTAAGAAGTGTAGTTTGTGAAACCCTTTTTATTAAAAATTTTATATCTTTATCAAATTTCCAAAAAATAATTTTTATTTTGACTTAATCGCCAACAAGGCAGTACCAAATGAAGTAGTTTTGTTACATGAAACTATTGGTATATTGATAATTTTTTCTCTTATTTTTCGCCACTGAGGGTTTTTTGAACCTCCACCAATAGTAATAATTTTTTTTGGGAGTGAGCCTGTTAATTCGCCTAGTTTTTCCCATCCTTTCAATTCGATCTCAGCTAACCCCTCGAATAATGCTTGTAAATAAAGTGAGTCACTTACGGGTCTTGGACCAAGTATCGGCTCTAAATTAGAATTATTAATAGGAAATCTTTCTCCTTTACTATTAAGAGGTAAAAGATTTAAAGAAGTATTTTTCGATGGATTAATTTGTCGACTGAGCTCCTTTATTTCTAAATCAGAAAAGAACTTAGATAAGATACCGCAGCCTGCGTTTGATGCTCCTCCACATATCCAATCTCCGTTGACTCTATGGTTTGTTATTCCCTGTTTTTTTATAGGGTTTTCGATAATCTTTTTAAGCACAATAGTTGTTCCTAAAACTGTGAGACCATTTTCTTTATCTAAACCTGCAGCTATTAAACTTGCATTCGAGTCAGTAGTGCCTGAGACTAATATTAGTTTCTTATTCAAATTAAATCTCTCTGCTAAATCAAAATTTACTTGTCCAATAATTTTTCCACTTTTTATTATGTGAGGTAGACATTTTTGCCAAGAAGTATTGAGATAGCTTTTTGGCCATGATTCTTTTTTTAAATCCCAACCAAGTTTTAGATTATTACCTTCTTCTCCATGAGTCCAATCTTTTAAAAACCAACCAGTGATCCAATCAGATTGATGTCGTAAAAGTATATTTGTCCCATATTTATCTATTAGTTTTAATGCTTTAGCAAGACTACTGTATGGAGTTCGTAAATGATCTTCTCCAAAAGTTAAGGATTCAAGAAGGATCTTATTTTCACTACATGCTTGGTCGTAAGGTATTGCTTCTCCCATGGGTTCTCCTTTTGAATTTGATGCTGTTAAAGTTCCCGAGGTACCGGAGATGGCCAATTTATTAAGGTTACTTTTTACCTCCAAAGGCAAACTAACTAGGAGATTTTCACAAGAATTGATCCAAGAATTTGGATTTTTAAAACTGTATGAATAAGGTACTGAATTTGAATATACTAATTTCTTATGGAGATTAATTATGGAAATTCTTGCCCCACTGGTTCCAAAATCTAACCCTCCATAAAAATTATCAGGCATAGAATAAATATTTATAAAAAGATTTTGGCAGCCTCTGCTAATTTGGCTGCTTTCTCTTCTACATTTTCCCAAGGGAGGTCAAGATCTCTTCTGCCAAAATGTCCATAGGATGCAGTTTTTCTGAAAAATTTACCTCCCATTTTTTTGGGTAGATTTCTTAATTTAAATTCTTTTATTATTGCTGCCGGTCTTAAATCAAAGTGCTCTTTTATAAGCTCAGTCAAATTAGCTTGTGAAATAAGACCAGTATCAAAAGTTTCAACGAGAATGGAAATTGGTTTTGCTACTCCAATTGCATAACTTAATTGTACTTCTGCCTTCTTTGCCAATTTTGCCTTAACTATACTTTTAGCTACATAACGTGCTGCATAAGCGGCTGATCTATCTACTTTTGTAGGATCTTTACCAGAAAATGCCCCTCCTCCGTGTCTTGCATATCCGCCATAAGTATCTACAATAATTTTTCTGCCAGTAAGCCCTGCATCTCCTTGAGGTCCTCCTACGACAAATTTTCCTGTGGGGTTTACTAGAAATCTAGTTTTGGAAATGTTTGGTTTGATTTCTAAATCTTCAGTAGCAGGAATAACAACATTCGTCCATAAATCTTCTTTAATTCTTTGACGAATTTCTTCTTCATTTGTTATGCCATCGATCTCAGCATTATGTTGAGTTGAAATTAAAATAGTATTAATAGATACTGGCACCCCTTTTTCGTAATCAATGCTTACTTGAGTTTTGCCATCAGGGAGTAGATAATTAAGAACTTTTTCATGCCTTACTTTGGCAAGTTGAATGGCTAATCTATGCGCCAAGCTTATCGGCAAGGGCATTAATTCAGGCGTTTCATCGCATGCGTAGCCGAACATTATGCCTTGATCCCCAGCTCCGGTATTATCTTCTAAATCATCGTTAACATCATCTGCGTCATTTACTCCTTGTGAAATATCTGGTGATTGCTCGTCAAGTGCTACTAAAACTGCACAACTATTCGCGTCAAAACCACCTGCTCTATATCCTTCATATCCAATTTCTTTAATTACATTTCTAACAAGTTTTATATAATCGACTTTTGCTTTTGAAGTTATTTCTCCAGTTAGTAAACAAAGACCAGTATTTACGACAGTTTCGCATGCAACTCTGCTTTCTGGATCTTCTGTTAATAAAGCATCTAAAACAGCGTCACTTATTTGATCACATATTTTGTCAGGATGACCTTCAGTTACGGATTCCGAAGTGAAAATGAAATCACTCATTTATAAATAATTATGAATTAAGAGCTTATCCTAAATTAGATTATCGTTACAAATCAATGATTGTAAATTTAAAAATAACTGTACAATAATAAAGTGCCCTAAATTCCGATATTCGACCACAAAAAAATAAGTGAATTTATACTGTTTTTGCTGAGGCTGTGGGGATCTCTTCGTTATCGTCAGTTTGTTCAAATAACATTTGTTTGTATTTTGCCGCCATTTCTTCAGCTTTACTAAAAACTTTTTGAGGGTCAGTTAGCATATCGCCTGGTTCAGGTTCAAGTGCTTTAGTAGATAATGAAATTCGTCCCCTTTCTGAATCAAGGTCAATTATCATAACTTTCATTTGGTCATTCACATTTAAAACATTATGAGGAGTCTCAATATGTTCATGACTAATTTCAGAAATATGCAATAGACCACTAACTCCACCAATATCAATAAAGGCTCCATAGGGTTTAATACCTTTTACAGATCCAACAACAACTTCTCCTACCTCAAGTCGGTTCATTTTTTTCTCAACCAAAGCTCTTCTATGACTTAGTACTAATCTGTTTCTCTCTTCATCAACTTCAAGAAATTTTAAAGGTAAATATTCACCTTCTAAGTCATCTTTAATTTTTCGAGCACTTATATGAGAGCCTGGTATAAAACCTCTCAAGCCTTCTACCCTAACAAGAGCTCCGCCTCTGTTTGTTGCAAAAACTTCAGAATATATAGTTGCATCTTCTTTTTGGAGTTGTCTAACCCTTTCCCATGCTCTTTGATATTCAATTCTTCTAATGGAGAGGGCTAATTGGCCATCTTCATTTTCTTCGCTCATTATGAAAAATTCTCTACTTTCTGAAGGTTGTAAGACATCATTAAGTCCTTCAACTCTATTTATTGAAACCTCCTGAACAGGCATAAAAGCAGCTGTTTTTGCTCCTATATCTATCATGGCCCCTTTGGGCTCTAGAGCAAAAACTGTACCTTTAACTAGATCGCCAGGCTTAAAGTTATAGTCATACTTACCCAAAAGTGATGCAAATTCTTCTTGAGTGAATCCTGCGTTGTCAAAATCCGTATTTGTTCTGCTAGAGGAAGAATCTGCTGAAGGGATATCGCTCTTCTCGAATGATAAATCTTCCTCATTTTGGGATGCTGAATCATTATCTAATTCAGACGAATTTTTAATTTCTTGATCCTCAGCAAGTTCTTTAATGGTTTGGGAAGAATTTTCGTTCATTTGTTGTATCGCAGACTACCTAAGGTAGTTAGAAAGGAATGCTACTAGCCTGCAAACCAATAGCAAAAACATTTGTGATATGTATTCTACACTTTAAGATGCTTTATTTTATGAAATTGAAGCTAATTGGTTTTTAGAACTTCCTTTTAGTGATTCAAGAGTAGAAATAAAATCTTTTACCCCATTAAATTTTCTGTAAACTGAGGCGTATCTTATATAAGCGACTTCGTTTTCTTTCCTAAGATTTTTAAGTATTAATTCTCCGATATGTGAAGACTTAATATCTTTATTAGAGTCTTGAACGATTTGTGATTCAATTCCATCTACGAAATTAATAATTGCTTCACTACTGAAGTTAGTCTTTTCGCAAGCTCTTGATATACCAGTAAATAGTTTTTGTTTATCAAATAATTCTCTGCCACCGTCTTTTTTTATAACCGAAACTGGCATTGATTCCACTCTTTCATAAGTTGTAAATCTAAAGCTGCAATTTAAGCACTCTCTTCTTCTTCGAACACTTTTACCACTATCAGCAGATCTTGATTCCAAAACTCTGCTATCTGTGTTTTGACAGGTTGGACACTGCATGTGGTGAAATAAGCTGCACTTCAACTCTAATACTAGAGTAATATCTTAATAATGAAAAGTAAAAAAAAAACCTCTTTAACAAGAGGTTTTTTTTTCTTAGTTCATTTTCTATCAAATTTAGGTGGGTCTCTAAAGGCGACAGCAAAGAATAAGGTAACAACTGCGAGAGTTAGTATAAGAACGTAAGCGAAGGCTTCCATAAGATTAAGTAATAAAGTTTAGTTTAAACCCTTCCTGGGATTCTTCTTGTGGTTTCGTCACCAAGCTTCTTGAATAAACCAAATTCAACTTGGTCACCAATCTCAGCATCAATACCAGCAAAGGAATTTCTGTAAAGAGTTCTTGAAGCGTGCCACCAGTGGCCAAACAAGAATAGCAATCCGAAACATAAATGTGCATATGTAAACCATGCTCTTGGGGAGCTTCGGAATACACCGTCAGATTTATAAGTCTCTCTGTCAAACTTGAATGCTTCTCCAAGTTGAGCCTTTCTAGCTAATCTTTTAACTACTGCAGGATCCGTAAATGTTTGACCATTAAGATCTCCTCCATAGATAGTCGCAGTGATTCCGGTCTGTTCAAATGAATACTTTGCTTCAGCTCTTCTAAATGGAATATCTGCTCTTACATTACCTTCCTTGTCTTCAAGGATGACAGGAAAGTTTTCAAAGAAATTAGGTATTCTTCGAACTTCCAATTCATTACCTTCCTTGTCTTGAAAAGCAATGTGACCTTGCCAACCAGTTGGTAAACCATCACCGTTAACAAGAGCTCCAACTCTAAAAAGACCTCCTTTCGCAGGGCTATTTCCAACATAATCGTAAAAGGCTAGTTTCTCCGGAATCGATGCATATGCCTCTTCTTTAGTGGCACCATCATCTATAGCAGCTTGAACCCTTCTATTGATTTCAGTTTTGAAGTAGCCTGAATCCCATTGGTATCTGGTAGGTCCAAATAATTCGACTGGAGTTGTCGCTGAACCGTACCACATTGTTCCTGCAACGACGAAAGAAACAAATAAGACAGCTGCTAGAGCACTAGCTAGCACTCCTTCAAGACTTCCAAGTTTTAATGCTCTATAAAGTCTTTCTCCAGGTCTATTTGTAATGTGAAAAATACCCCCAATAATCCCCATAAGTCCAGCAGCAATATGATTAGCAACAATTCCTCCCGGATTGAAGGGGTTAAATCCTTCTACTCCCCAGGAAGGGGCTACAGGCTCTACATGTCCAGTTAAACCATAAGGATCAGAAACCCAAATCCCAACGTTGGCACAATGAAAAGCTCCAAAACCAAAGCATGTTAGTCCAGCTAGGAGTAGGTGAATTCCGAATATTCTTGGCAAATCAAGAGCAGGCTCACCAGTTCTTGAATCTTCCCATAGATCCAAATCCCAGTATGTCCAGTGCCAAATGGAAGCCAACATTAATAGTCCACTAAATACTATGTGTGCTGCTGCAACACCTTCAAAACTCCAAAATCCAGGATCAACTCCTGTAGCACCCGTAATATCCCATCCGTTCCAACTACTTGTGATACCAAGTCTTGCCATGAAAGGCATAACGTACATCCCCTGTCTCCACATAGGATTGAGAACAGCATCAGAAGGATCAAAAATGGCTAATTCATAAAGAGCCATAGAACCGGCCCAGCCGGCTAATAATGCAGTATGCATAAGATGCACAGCGAGTAGTCGACCTGGGTCGTTAATAACTACCGTGTGAACTCGATACCAAGGCAATCCCATCGGTTAATTTTTAGTAACTATGCTGAATAAACAGCTAAACAACATGATAGTAAGGGTTTTTTAGGCTTTGAGGGATTTTTGTAAATAAATTAATTTTATTGCAAAAATTGGGCAAATCAATTTGCAGGACTTAGTTTACAAGGAATTTTTAGCTAAAAATTGTTAATATTTTGGTCACAATTCTCAAAGTAAAGCGCCAAAATAAGAAAAATAACTAAAAAAATGGCAACTATTAGATTTATCCGCGAGGATTTAGAAGTCCAATGCAATCCTGGTGAAAATTTAA
This sequence comes from uncultured Prochlorococcus sp., assembly GCA_902539115.1. Classification (GTDB taxonomy): domain Bacteria; phylum Cyanobacteriota; class Cyanobacteriia; order PCC-6307; family Cyanobiaceae; genus Prochlorococcus_A. The sequence goes on from CACBHP010000001.1 coordinate 58,059, forward strand.
GGGAATTGGTAATGAAAGAAAACTTACAACTTTATGGTTTAAAAGGTATTTTAGGAAATTGCGGAGGAGCAGGACAATGCAGTACTTGTTTTATTTCAGTTGAAGGTGGAAACAAAAATTCTTTGAGCCCTCTTACATCTGTTGAAGAAGAAAAACTCAAAAATAGACCAGAAAATTGGCGACTTGCTTGCCAAACATTGATTAAATCCTCTTCAGTAATTTTAACAAAACCACAATCCCCTCCCTCAAATTTGGAAGAACTAAAAAAAATTAGTGAAAATAAAAAATTACCTCGCTAAATTGTTTAAGACTGTTAATCAGTTTATAAAATTTGTTTATTTTTCCACTTTATTTCAATTTATGTGTCTATAGTTTTAATACTTAATATAGAATTACTAATTAAATGGAAACAACTAATTTTGGATTCGTAGCTAGTCTTTTGTTTGTAGGGGTGCCAACTATATTCCTAATAGGTTTATTTATTTCTACTCAAGATGGAGAGAAATCAAGCTTCTATTCTGACTCTAGTAAAGGTAGACTTGGGCCAAAACGCTAATGCTTTAATAAATGCTTAGCATTTCTGTAGAAGAATTTTTATTTTGGAAAAAAAAGCAACTTTCTAAAGGAGGTGACCAACAATCTTTTGCTGTTTTACTTGATTGTATAGGCGGTATATCGCCTAGTGATCTAAGCCTGATGAGTATAAATCCTGAGAGAAACTTACATTTAGAAAAAAACTTAGAGTTTTTAGAATCTATTTGGAACGAACATCTGCTAAAGTCTTGCCCAATTCAATATCTTTGTGGAATAACCTTTTGGAGGGACTTAAAATTAAAAGTTACAAACAAAGTACTCATTCCTAGACCAGAAACAGAATTAATAGTCGAAATTGTCTTCAATATATTTCGAAAGAATTCAAAAAAATTATTTTTTGCTGAATTAGGAACTGGATCAGGCGCTATAAGTATTGCTTTGGCATTGGCTTATCCATTTAGCGAGGTAGTAGCAACTGATATAGACCGAGATGCGTTAGAAATAGCCACTAAAAATTATATAAATTCTTCTAAACAATCAAATTTGAAATTTTACTGTGGAAATTGGTGGTCACCTCTTGAAAGGTTTAAAGGAAAATTAGATCTCGCTATTTCAAACCCGCCATATATTCCTCAAGATACTTATGACAAATTACCTAGAAAAGTTAAAAATTTCGAACCTAAAGTTGCTTTATTAGGCGGCGAAGATGGTTTAAAGCACATTAAAGAAATCATACAAAAAGCACCATTATTTTTAAAAGAGAAGGGCTGGCTAATTTTAGAGAATCATTTCGATCAAGGGGAAAAAGTAAAAAAACTACTTATTAAAAATAAATTTACATCAATAGAAATTGTGAAAGATCTTTCAGGTATTGGTAGGTTTACCATTGGAAGATATAAATAAATTATTATAGGTTCATCTAAATGAATTTAGTAGACTATAAGATCGCTTTAAAGACTCTTAAAAGTGGTTTTCCTGTAATTTTCCCAACTGACACATTACCTGCAATTGGATGTTTGCCAGAGTTTTCAAATATTATTTATGAGTTCAAAAAAAGAGATAGAGATAAACCCTTAATTCTTATGGGATCGGAACAGAAACAATTAATTGATTATGTTCACGAGTCAGCTAAAGAAGATTACGAAAATATGGCTTCTAAATATTGGCCTGGAGCTCTGACAATGGTTATCCCTGCTTCAGAAAAGCAGACTAGAATCCTTACAAGCAATGATTTTACTCTTGGGTTGAGGATACCAAATTCATATATGGCTCAATCTCTCATGAGAGAAACTGGTCCATTGTTAACTTCAAGTGCAAATATTTCAGGTTTTAATGGATCAATTTCAGTTGAAGGTATTTCTCTGGACTTCCCTTCTGTAAAAATTTTGGGCCCTATCCCCTGGGGACAGAGAAGTGGTAAAGCTAGTACTATTATATTTTGGAAGAAAAGTGGAGATTGGAGGCTGATTAGAGAAGGAGAAGTATTAGTTAGGGAATTGCATTAATGTTTTTATTATTATTTTTTGTTTTATTAATTCAATTTTTTACTTATTGGATATTTGAACCCCTTGCATCTTTTTTAGAGTATGTTCTAGAAATAAGATCTTTTCCTATCATTGCTCTTATAGGTTTAATCTTTTTATTTTCAGCGAAGAATATTGAAAAGAATTAAATAAATCAAAATGCCGGCTAACAGATTTGAACTGATGACCTTCGCTTTACAAAAGCGCTGCTCTACCGCTGAGCTAAGCCGGCAATCTTTTTATCTTACAATTAGAGAGGGTCAATTATCTGTATTTTTTTAGCTTTTTTTTTAATTTATTACTTTTTGATATCTTTATTAGCTTTATCAGTTTTTTTGAATTTTATTTCCCCTGAAATAGTTCTTTTGATTGGCAAATTGGCAACTAATGCAGTCATTCTATCCTCAGTCTCTAAACTTACTGCCACCTCTTCAAAATCAATTTCAACATATTTAGCAACAACATCAAGAATCTCTTTCCTCATTTGATCTAAAAGATCTGTTGTTAAGGAACTCATATCAACTCTGTCATGAGCAAGTACAAGTTGTAATCTTTCTCTAGCTGTATTTGCACTAGACGTTTCTCTGCCTAGTAATTTATTTATAAGATCTCTGAGAGTCATCATTTTAAAAAACCTTTGTTTGCATTAATCTCATGAATTTATCTTTAAGACTTTTGCCTTCTTTTTTTGGATCGATAATTGGTACATCTTTATTTGTAAGTCTTTGAGAAACATTCAAATAACATTTTCTTGCAGGAGATCTACCATCTGAAAGAGTCAGTGGCTCTCCTCTATTTGTACTAATTATTACCTGTTCATCTTCTAAAACAATACCTAACAAAGGCAAAGAGAGAATTCCTTGAACATCTTCGATAGATAACATTTCTTGACTAGCCATCATGTTAGGGCGAACTCTATTGATTACAAGTTGGATAGGCTCAATATCTGAAGTATTAAGAATCCCTATTACTCTATCGGCGTCGCGTACTGCAGATAATTCTGGGTTAGTAACAACAATAGCCTCTTTACAAGCTGCAAGAGCATTTTTAAAGCCATCTTCTACACCGGCAGGGCAATCTACTAAGACAAAATCAAAGTTCTCACTAAGTAGTTCACTAATCTTTTTCATATCTTCGGGCTTCATCCAATCCAACATTCTTGGATCTCCAGCAGGTAGAAGAGCAAGATTAGGTTCCTTTTTATGTCTAACCAATGCTTGGTCAAGACGACAATTCTTGTCTAGGACATCTTGAGCCGTATAAATGATGCGATTTTCTAATCCTAGAAGTAGATCTAAATTTCTTAAGCCAAAATCAGCATCTAATACAGCAGTAGTTGCTCCACTATTAGCAAGTGCTATGCCTAAGTTTGCAGTTAAAGTTGTTTTACCAACCCCACCTTTGCCTGAACAAATTAATATTGTGCGAGTATTCTTCCCCACGATTTTAAAGATTTTCCAAATAATAAAGCCACTTGCAGAAAGTTAAATATTTTAAAGATTAAGTAATTCTTAAATTTATCTAGTATGAATTAATTTATTGCAAATGATTGATTAATTTTTACTTTCGATTATGTGTGGTTTGATAATTATCGTTTGTTTATCTATTACCGCAATTTCTGGATAAAAATTTTTGGGCTTATCCTTTGGTCCAATAGCTATTAGATCTGCAATTCTCAACTGTAAAGGGTTTAGATAAAGTGATGCAATAGATGCATTTTTATTTCCACTTACTCCTGCGAATGCTATACCTAGCAATTTGCCCCAAACGTAAATATTTTTCTTAGCGGAAACTATTGCTCCTGGATTAACGTCTCCAATAACGCATAGGTTTCCATTTGAAGATATTCTTTCACCCGATCGTACTGTTCCTTTGTGAAGAATATCTTCTTTGTTTTTTGGATTAAATAATAGTAATTTATTTTTAATCTCTTGCTCTTTAACAAAAGCTGAATTTATTTTTAAAGACTTTCCACTCAAAATTGTATCTCTATTATTTGAGTAAATGCATAAGGAGCAAATATTAATTTTGTCAAAATGATTTTTTAATTTTGATAATTGACGAGAACTTATTGACTCATTGACTGCGAAAATTTTTACTTCTAAAGGTACCTTGATGGAAGAAAATTTTTTTAAAGTTTCATGGATATCATCTAAATCTAACAAAGAAAAAATTTCTGAATTTTTACTTTTAGTGTTAATTAAGACTATTTCCATTGAATTATTTCTAGGAATTGTTTTTTATTAATGAAATTTCATTTTTAATTTCATTTTTGATGATACCTGGATAAATAATAAAAGAGCTTTCCTCGGCTCTCATTAAAGTTTTTACTAATCCAGAACTATTTTCTAATGAGCTTTGAAAAGTGCCGTCCCATATTTTTAGTGCATTGTTAGATTCAAAACCTTTAAAAGACCTTTCCTTAATCCCGCAAAATATTTCTGAATCATAACCATTCTTTTCACATAATTTTGCGGCAAATGCAAGGATTTTTAATCTATTTATTTTACTTAAAAAACTTATGTCTGATGCCTTTAATAAATCTCTGTCAATAAACATTTTGCATAGTGTAGAAAGTGGCTCAAAAGATTCATCCTTCCATCTAATCAAATGATAATAAAAGGTTACATCATCATTCTTTATGAAATCATCAAAATTAACCTTTGAAGGTGCAAAAATCCATTTATATAGAGAATTATCTAACCAAATTTTCTTTTCATAATTATGTTTTATTGTGTGTAATATCTTTTCTAGAATCCATGTTGATATTTCGTTTATCCTGTGATTGTAGATTGTTCTATACATCAAGTTTCTAAGTACCAGGAAATGTTCAATAGCGATCACTCCTTTAGGTTTGATTCCAATATTCCCATCAGGTAAAAAGGTGAGCGCTGAAATTATTCTCTCTAAATCTACTAAGCCATAATTAGTACCTGTGTTGTAACTATCGCGTAAAAGATAATCGAGACGATCGCAATCTATCTCACTACTAATCAATGTTTTTAAAGGTTTTGAAAATAGTTGTTTTGATTGAAATAATTCACTAATTTTTCTGGGTAATTCGTTGTCATACTTTTTGAGGATTGAATTTATTGGAGAATAATTTTTAACTAAGTTTTGAGACCATTGTTCATGATCATGCTTGAATATTGTTTCACTGGTATGGCTTAAAGGTCCATGACCTAAATCATGTAGTAGAGCTGCTCCATAAAGAACAAATTTATTTTCACAAAATGAAGATTTACTTTCAATTAATCTATTATAAATTTTTCTAGCTATACAAAAAACACCAATTGAGTGAGTAAATCTACTTGATTCTGCACCATGAAAAAGTAATGATGCCGCTCCAAGTTGTTTTATTCTTCTTAGTCTTTGAAAAGCAACTGTATCAATTAATTCCATAATCATTAATTCTTCTGGCTTTCCTGCATCAAATACTATTTGTTTATGGATTGGGTCATGAAAAATTCTTTTAATACTCATAATTTTTAAGATTTTTTCTTTTCAATCTTTAGCCATTTAAAGATTTAATTATTTCATTATTTAATTCAATTGTTTGAACTGAAACTTCTTCTTTTTCTAGAAGCGACCCTAGAAATAATTCTGCATTCCTCACCCATTTATCGTCAGTATTTCCATAATCACTTGCGTCCGGCAGATCAAGTAATTTATTTGGAGTCATACCTTGGCCTTGAATATTATTACCTTTTGGGGTTAAGTAACTAGCCACTGTTATCGCAATACCACTATCTTCTCCCAAACTTTTTAGGGATTGAATTAAACCTTTCCCATAAGTTTGTTCTCCCATAAGAATTGATCTCTCATTATCTTGTAAAGAACCAGCAAGTATTTCACTGGCACTTGCAGTACCTTTATTTACTAAAGTCACCATTGGTCCATCAAAAGATGTCTCTTTTTGAGAAATAATTGCATCTTTGATTCCATTTCTATCTTTTGTCTCTACTACAGGTTTCTCACTCAATAAATAGTCTGCAACTGCTATACCTGAACTTACTAGTCCCCCTGAATTATTTCTAAGATCCAAGATCAAGCCCTCAACTTCTTTCTCTTTTAACTCTTGAAGTGCCTCTTCAACTTTTTTGGGTACGCTTTCGCTGAATTGAGTTATCCTTAGATATCCTATTGTGTGAGAATCGTTTCTTAATCTTTTTGTTCTAACTGGTCTGAGATCTACTGATCTCCTCTCTAGATCGACTTCCCTAATTTCTCCTGATTCGGAAGATATTTCAACTAAAACTTTTGTCCCTGATTCACCTCTTAACTTAGAGGCAGTACTTGCAAGTCCTAATTTTTCTGATGAGATTCCGTCCACTGTCTCTATCAAGTCCCCACTTACTATTCCAGCTTCTTCAGCTGGCGAACCCCCAAGAGTAGAGATAACTTTAACTCTATTGTCATCATCTTCACCTAATTGAAGGCCAACACCATTAATTTCACTCCCAAAATTGCTTGATTTCAGTAGTTCATAATCTTTTGGGCGTAAAACTCTCGTGTAGGGATCATCTAGAGGTCTTAACATGTCTTCAATTGCGGAATAAGCCTCTTCACTTGTTTCAATTTGTTTCTGTAATGTTTTTTGTCTAATTCTTTTCCATTGGATTTCATCAAACTTTTCTGGATCATAAAAACCTTCGTTTACCAAGGTCCAAGCGTCAAGTACTAACTGCTTGCTATCACTGAGAGCATCCACTCTTTCAGTCAACAAAAGATTGATAGAAAAAACGATGATCATTGATGCAGTGATCACAGTTTTGAATGTTAAAAGTTTGTTAAAAGATGAATTCATTGGGTTAAGTGTTAACACCAAGTATAAGAATTTTAAGTAAGCTCTTTATATCAAAGCTAATTTTTTTTTGGATGGCGAATTCTTCATCTGTTTATGACTGGTTTCAAGAGAGGCTTGAAATCCAAGACATAACTGACGACGTAACTTCCAAGTACGTACCCCCTCACGTAAATATTTTTTATTGTTTAGGAGGCATAACTTTAGTATGCTTCTTAATTCAATTTGCAACAGGTTTTGCAATGACTTTTTACTATAAGCCAACAGTTACACAAGCTTATAGTTCAGTCAGTTATTTAATGACCGATGTAAGTTTTGGATGGTTAATAAGATCTGTGCATAGATGGAGTGCATCAATGATGGTTTTGATGTTAATCCTTCATGTATTTAGGGTTTATCTTACTGGAGGTTTTAAAAGGCCACGAGAATTAACCTGGGTTACAGGTGTTGTAATGGCAGTCATAACTGTAGCTTTTGGAGTGACAGGATACTCCCTTCCTTGGGATCAGGTAGGTTATTGGGCAGTTAAGATAGTTTCTGGTGTCCCAGCTGCAATACCAGTAATTGGTGACTTTATGGTTGAACTTCTTAGAGGTGGAGAAAGTGTAGGACAATCTACTTTAACCAGATTTTACAGTCTTCATACTTTTGTATTGCCATGGTCATTAGCAGTTTTTATGTTGATGCATTTTTTAATGATTCGTAAACAGGGTATTTCAGGTCCCCTATAAACTCTTATACTTAAACCATTATCGGTTCTCCATATGTCTACGTTAAAAAAACCAGATCTATCAGATCCAAAATTAAGAGCAAAGTTAGCTAAAGGTATGGGTCATAATTATTATGGCGAACCAGCCTGGCCAAATGATTTACTATATATCTTCCCAGTAGTTATCTTAGGAACTATCGCATGCGTTGTTGGACTGGCAGTTCTCGATCCTGCAATGTTAGGAGACAAGGCAAATCCGTTCGCCACCCCCTTAGAAATTCTCCCCGAATGGTACCTATATCCAGTTTTCCAAATACTTAGGGTAGTTCCTAATAAACTTTTAGGTATTGCACTTCAAACACTAATTCCACTTGGATTAATGATTTTACCTTTTATTGAAAATGTTAATAAATTTTCTAATCCATTTAGAAGACCAATAGCTATGTCAGTTTTCTTGTTCGGAACTTTTCTAACTATATATCTTGGCATTGGGGCATGCTTGCCAATTGATAAATCACTAACCTTAGGATTATTTTAGGCTTAAATATTAAACATATCTAAATCTTCAAACTCATTTCTTAGGAAATGATTCATTAATAAAAATCCAACAATTGTCCACGTTTGATAAGTTCTTGATTGCTGCCCAACCCAAGTACCTGTAGGTCCATCAAAATATTCTGCCCATTCTTGCTTAGGTAATTGATTGAGTTGACACCAATATGATTCCTCTATTAAAGATTTCATTTCTTCCATGAGGATTACATCATCAGAACCATAATTTTTTTGATGCAATAGAACGGCTGCTCCAAAAAACCAAAGTAAGCTTGGCCAATGACCACCGTTATGATAACTCCAAGGCCAATTCTTTGGATCCGATCCAGTCTTATTTTGCCATTCTTCGACATCCATATGAGGATGACAAATTCTCATGGGCATTTGAGCCATCAAATGTTGTCTGTTATGTAAAACTAATCTAAATAAAGCTCTTTGTTCCTCAGGAGGTAGTACTCCAAAGATACATGCTAAAGAATTTCCTAAACTGTAAAATCGAAAGTCAGGCCTTCCTGTCCTAATATTTCCTATTAAGTAACCACCTCTATTCTCTAACCAATCTTGTAGCCATGAAGGAACTACTTGGGGTTGAACGTTGAATTCATTGAAGTGTTGATCATCTCCATACTGCTCAGTTGGCCTTCTTCTTAAAATTTGCATTGTTTGGCTAGTAACCCAATAATGTTTTAAAAGAAAATTTCCTAAATCCTTAACCCATTGATTTGTGAGAATAAGTCTTTGGTCTAGAAGTCTACTAACATGATCTGCTCTACTTAATTCCATTAGATTTATACAACTTTTTAAACATCCATGTAGTAAAACTTCAACTTCTAGAGGTGCTCCCCATACATCCATAGGTCTATCAATCATAAATGCACAATCTGGAACAAAAAGTACTGGAGTACCCTCAAATGTTGGATGCAGAACTAGATCTAGCAGAAGTTGAATACCTCTTTGTACGCTTTGACTTTTTCCGAACGCATAATCGCCACTTTTATTGACATAATACCAACATAAAATGGGCCACCATAAACTTGCATCTGCTGAAGTAATCCTCCCTATTGACCTCTGACCATAGTCTCCTATAAGCTTCCCATTTTCTTCAACGAAACTAGTAGGAAATACGCCTCGTGTTTGGTAATTAGCGCTTTGCAACTCAAGACATACACTTAGAAACTTTTTTACAATTTCGTACCGTTTTTGTGTAATCAGGTAAATCATTACAGGAACGTTGTCTCTTAAAAATATTTCACCATAATTTAATTTTTTATTTTTTGTTGGGTGTTCTAGTGCAGCGACGCTTCCCACTAACTCGCCTGATATTTCAACCAAAGTCTTTTCGAAGTGTTTTTTTGCATTTGTTACAATTTTTTCTTCTTCAGAACTTGGTCTTACTCTTAAATTTTTTTGACTAAATCTTTCTGCCATTTCATTTATATCCCTATAATTTAAGCCTAGTTGTTTAAAGTGATTTTGAACAAAAAAAAAATTAATAAAAAATTTTTGTATAAAAGGTTGCACAATTACTGTGGGATGGTTTAATATTTTCTTCTGGGCAGAAATATTTTTTTTGCATTATTCAACCAATTACTTTAAATCTTATTTTTGGTAAATGAATGAATTTTTTGGAGATTTGATTTCGATCATTATTTTCAGCCAGATGAAGGGTTTTCCCTTCGAAGTGAGTTATTCACTAGTTGTATAACTCTGCACCTAGAAAATTTAAAAACTTAGGAACTGATGCTTTTATTGCGTCAAGAATAACTAAATTTTTTTAGTTGTTTCAAGATGTACATGCAATAAAGGTGTGAGGTCCCGTCAAGAATATAAAAAATGTCATCAATTGCTAACTTTGGCTTTGATGTAAACGGATCTGAGATCTTGGAAAGTCACTTTAGAAATATTTTTAATGTGCACTCAATGTAATCCTTAAAAATTTAAGGAGGCTGAAACTAAATACAAAAAATTAAGGTTTTTATTTGGATGATGCAATTCAATTTGAGTAGATTTATCTACAAAAGGATTTGAACACAACGGAGAGTTTGATCCTGGCTCAGGATGAACGCTGGCGGCGTGCTTAACACATGCAAGTCGAACGAACCTTCGGGTTAGTGGCGGACGGGTGAGTAACGCGTGAGAATCTGCCCTCAGGAGGGGGATAACGGTTGGAAACGACCGCTAATACCCCATATGCCTACTGGTGAAATGAATTTCGCCTGAGGATGAGCTCGCGTCTGATTAGCTAGTTGGTGAGGTAATGGCTCACCAAGGCTTCGATCAGTAGCTGGTCTGAGAGGATGATCAGCCACACTGGGACTGAGACACGGCCCAGACTCCTACGGGAGGCAGCAGTGGGGAATTTTCCGCAATGGGCGAAAGCCTGACGGAGCAACGCCGCGTGAGGGACGAAGGCCTCTGGGCTGTAAACCTCTTTTCTCAAGGAAGAAGATATGACGGTACTTGAGGAATAAGCCACGGCTAATTCCGTGCCAGCAGCCGCGGTAATACGGGAGTGGCAAGCGTTATCCGGAATTATTGGGCGTAAAGCGTCCGCAGGCGGCTTTTCAAGTCTGCTGTTAAAGCGTGGAGCTTAACTCCATCATGGCAGTGGAAACTGAAAGGCTTGAGTATGGTAGGGGCAGAGGGAATTCCCGGTGTAGCGGTGAAATGCGTAGATATCGGGAAGAACACCAGTGGCGAAGGCGCTCTGCTGGGCCATTACTGACGCTCATGGACGAAAGCCAGGGGAGCGAAAGGGATTAGATACCCCTGTAGTCCTGGCCGTAAACGATGAACACTAGGTGTCGGGGGAATCGACCCCTTCGGTGTCGTAGCTAACGCGTTAAGTGTTCCGCCTGGGGAGTACGCACGCAAGTGTGAAACTCAAAGGAATTGACGGGGGCCCGCACAAGCGGTGGAGTATGTGGTTTAATTCGATGCAACGCGAAGAACCTTACCAGGGTTTGACATCCTGCGAACCTCTTAGAAATTTGAGGGTGCCTTCGGGAATGCAGTGACAGGTGGTGCATGGCTGTCGTCAGCTCGTGTCGTGAGATGTTGGGTTAAGTCCCGCAACGAGCGCAACCCACGTTTTTAGTTGCCAGCATTTAGTTGGGCACTCTAGAAAGACCGCCGGTGATAAACCGGAGGAAGGTGTGGATGACGTCAAGTCATCATGCCCCTTACACCCTGGGCTACACACGTACTACAATGCTACGGACAAAGGGCAGCAAACTCGCGAGAGCTAGCAAATCCCATAAACCGTGGCTCAGTTCAGATCGTAGGCTGCAACTCGCCTACGTGAAGTAGGAATCGCTAGTAATCGCAGGTCAGCATACTGCGGTGAATACGTTCCCGGGCCTTGTACACACCGCCCGTCACACCATGGAAGTTGGCCATGCCCGAAGTCGTTACTCCAACCCTTGTGGAGGAGGACGCCGAAGGTGGGGCTAATGACTGGGGTGAAGTCGTAACAAGGTAGCCGTACCGGAAGGTGCGGCTGGATCACCTCCTAACAGGGAGACAACAAAATGTTTAATATTATTATTTTGTCACCTTAGGTCGATCGGTATCTCACGTTCTTAATTTATTAAGAATTTCATTTCCTAAGTTTTTCTAGGTCACACCCATTATTTTTCCTGGGCCATTAGCTCAGGTGGTTAGAGCGCACCCCTGATAAGGGTGAGGTCCCTGGTTCAAGTCCAGGATGGCCCATATCTCTATGTTGGGGGTATAGCTCAGTTGGTAGAGCGCCTGCTTTGCAAGCAGGATGTCAGCGGTTCGAGTCCGCTTACCTCCACTGATTACCACCTCTTCCATATTCTGTAGAAAGGAAATGTTTTGAGTTGTGATCAAATTCTGAACGAATCTAGCTTCCTAATGAAATCATTAAGATGCTGGACTCATTGATTAAATTTCATTGTTTTCAGAGAACCTTGACAACTGCATAGATTATTTTTAAAGACAATAAGCATCTTTTAATGATGCAGATTTATTATTTGTGCGAATGCATTAATAACAATTCTATTAAGCTGATGCTTCAATTTTGAAGTTATTGGTCAAGCTACAAAGGGCTCACGGAGGATACCTAGGCACACAGAGGCGATGAAGGACGTGGTTACCTGCGATAAGTCTCGGGGAGTTGGAAGCACACTTTGATCCGGGAATTTCCGAATGGGGCAACCCCATGTACGGCCAACTGAATATATAGGTTGGTGCGAGCTAACCCAGCGAACTGAAACATCTTAGTAGCTGGAGGAAGAGAAAGTAAATAACGACTCCCTCAGTAGCGGCGAGCGAACGGGGAACAGCCCAAACCGATAGTCTTGACTATCGGGGTTGTGGGACAGCAATATGGATCAACAAATCTAGAAGAAACGTTTGAATGGCGTGCCACAGAGGGTGAAAGCCCCGTAATCGAAAGATAAGTTGACCTAGCTGTATCCCGAGTAGCACGGAGCACGTGGAATTCCGTGTGAATCTGCGAGGACCACCTCGTAAGGCTAAGTACTACTGTGTGACCGATAGTGAAACAGTACCGCGAGGGAAAGGTGAAAAGAACCCCGGGAGGGGAGTGAAATAGAACATGAAACCGTGAGCTTACAAGCAATGGGAGCCCGACTAATCGGGTTACCGTGTGCCTGTTGAAGAATGAGCCGGCGACTTATAGGCACTGGCGGGTTAAACCGGAAATGGTGGAGCCACAGCGAAAGCGAGTCTTAATAGGGCGTTTGTCAGTGTTTATAGACCCGAACCCTGGTGATCTAACCATGGCCAGGATGAAGCTTGGGTGATACCAAGTGGAGGTCCGAACCGACTGAAGTTGAAAATTCAGCGGATGAGCTGTGGTTAGGGGTGAAATGCCAATCGAACCAGGAGCTAGCTGGTTCTCCCCGAAATACGTTGAGGCGTAGCGTCTAGTGCTCCAGCAGGGGGGTAAAGCAACCATTTCGGTGCGGGCTGCGAAAGCGGTACCAAATCGATATGAACTCTGAATACCCTGTGTGTAACTAGGCAGTCAGACTGTGGGGGATAAGCTCCATAGTCAAGAGGGAAACAGCCCAGACCGCCAGCTAAGGTCCCAAAATTAACGCTAAGTGATAAAGGAGGTGGGATTGCCCAGACAACCAGGAGGTTTGCCTAGAAGCAGCCATCCTCAAAGGAGTGCGTAATAGCTCACTGGTCGAGCGATCCTGCGCCGAAAATGAACGGGGCTAAGCGTTATACCGAAGCTGCGGATAAATTTATTTATGGTAGGGGAGCGTTCTATGTAGGGTGAAGCGTTAGCGAAAGCGGACGTGGACAGCATAGAAGTGAGAATGTCGGCTTGAGTAGCGAAAACATGGGTGAGAATCCCATGCCCCGAAACCCTAAGGGTTCCTCCGGCAGGCTCGTCCGCGGAGGGTTAGTCTGGACCTAAGGCGAGGCCGAAAGGCGTAGTCGATGGATAACAGGTCAATATTCCTGTACCAGATGTGTTTTGAGAAGGGGGACGGAGAAGGCTAACCAGGCCAGATGTTGGTTACTGGTTCAAGCGTTCGAGGCTTTGAGAGATGGAGAAAACATCTTGAGCTAAGGCGTGAGTACGAGCTGCTACGGCAGCGAAGTTGGTGATGTCATGCTTCCAAGAAAAGCCCTATACTCGTTAAGACACATATGCCAGTACCCGAAACCGACACAGGTGGGGTGGTAGAGAATACCGAGGGGCGCGAGATAACTCTCTCTAAGGAACTCGGCAAAATGGCCCCGTAACTTCGGGAGAAGGGGTGCCAGCGAGAGCTGGTCGCAGTGAAGAGGCGCAAGCGACTGTTTACCAAAAACACAGGTCTCCGCTAAGTCGCAAGACGATGTATGGGGGCTGACACCTGCCCAGTGCCGGAAGGTTAAGGAAGCTGGTTAGCTTTTTGTGAAGCTGGCGACTGAAGCCCCGGTGAACGGCGGCCGTAACTATAACGGTCCTAAGGTAGCGAAATTCCTTGTCGGGTAAGTTCCGACCCGCACGAAAGGTGTAACGATTTGCGCGCTGTCTCGGAGAGAGGCTCGGCGAAATAGAATTGTCTGTGAAGATGCGGACTACATACACCCGGACAGAAAGACCCTATGAAGCTTTACTGTAGTTTGATATTGTGCTCGGGCTCTGAATGCGCAGAATAGGTGGGAGACGTTGAAATAGTGCTTGTGGGTACTATTGAGTCATCGGTGAGATACCACTCTTTTAGAGCTAGGGTTCTAACGCTTACCCGTTATCCGGGAAGCGGACAGTATCTGATGGGCAGTTTGACTGGGGCGGTCGCCTCCTAAAAGGTAACGGAGGCGCACAAAGGTTCCCTCAGGCTGGTTGGAAATCAGTCGTTGAGTGCAAAAGCAGAAGGGAGCTTGACTGTGAGACCTACAAGTCGAACAGGGACGAAAGTCGGTTTTAGTGATCCGACGGTTCTGCGTGGAAGGGCCGTCGCTCAACGGATAAAAGTTACTCTAGGGATAACAGGCTGATCTCCCCCAAGAGTTCACATCGACGGGGAGGTTTGGCACCTCGATGTCGGCTCATCGCAACCTGGGGCTGAAGTCGGTCCCAAGGGTTGGGCTGTTCGCCCATTAAAGCGGTACGCGAGCTGGGTTCAGAACGTCGTGAGACAGTTCGGTCCATATCCGGTGTATGCGCAGGAATATTGAGAGGATTTCTCCCTAGTACGAGAGGACCGGGAGGAACGCACCTCTGGTGTGCCAGTTATCGTGCCAACGGTAAACGCTGGGTAGCCATGTGCGGAGTGGATAACCGCTGAAAGCATCTAAGTGGGAAGCCCACCTCAAGATGAGTATTGCCATGGCTTAAGCCAGTAAGGTCACGGGAAGAACACCCGTTGATAGGCTCTACGTGGAAGCTTGGTAACAAGTGCAGCGGAGGAGTACTAATAGACCGAGGGCTTGACCAAATAAACTTAATTTGTTGTCTTTAATTTATATATTTTTCTATGCAGTTCTCAAGGTTCACACTATCCTGGTGTTCATGGCGATGTGGAACCACTCCGATCCATCTCGAACTCGGTTGTGAAACGCATCAGCGGCAAAAATATTTAGGGGGTAGCCCCTTGAGAAAATAGCTCAATGCCAGGTAAAAATATTTAAAAGGGTTTACTCTTCTTGAGTAAGCCCTTTTTTATTTTTGGCATTTTGGACACCAATGGGTACTTCTTCCAGTAATTTTTTGTCTTTCAATTAAACTGCCACATTTACGACATTCTTTTCCAGTTCTTCTGTAAACATTTGTCTGTAAACCAAAATTCCCATTCTCTCCTTCTAAGTCCCTAAAATCGCTAAATGTCGTCCCCCCAGAACCAATACTTTTTTTTAATACAGTTACAATTGATTCTTTGAGCTTGATTAATTCATTCTTCTTTATTGTTCGAGCTTCCCTAAAAGGGGCGATGCCAGCAGAGTATAAACTTTCATCAGCATAAATATTACCTATACCTGCCACTATTGTTTGATCTAACAAGATAGCTTTTATAGATTTTGTTCTCTTTGAAATAACTTTCTTAAGATAATTTGCATCAAAGTCTTTAGAAAATGGTTCTGGTCCTAATGAACCTAATCCTTTAATTATTTTGTTAAGCGATAGGTCTTTTTTAATCAACCACATTTGACCAAAACTTCTTACGTCAACGTACCTAAGCTCATTATTATTTTTATCGAAAAATCTTACTCTTGTATGTTTACAAGGATGAGTTGATTTTTCAATGAATTTGAAATATCCAGTCATTCTTAGATGAATTACAAGAAATCCGTTATTTTGGGAATTTTCTAGAGAAAATTGAGCATTCCTATTTTTTACTTCTTTTAATTGAGCTATTAAATATTTTCCTCTTCTATCCCATTTATAAATAAGTGAGTTCAGAAGTCCTTTAATGAATTCTTCTTTGTTTGATGGGAATGCAACAGTTGAATCCCTACAGACTTCTACTTTTTTAATAATAAAATTATTAAGTTTTTGCTCTAAACCTCTGCGAACAGTTTCTACTTCAGGTAATTCAGGCAATTATTTAAGCTTTCTCTAATTCACTTTCAGCGAAATTATTTGTATTTGCTCCACCATCAGTTCCGCTTATCCCCGCGTAATTTACTTTATCGAATCTGACTACACAGTTATATTTAATACCTGAGGTATCAACTGAAGCAACTTTACCTATTTCATTGTACCAATATGATTCTGGTCTTTTTACTCTTACGAGATCTCCTCTTGAAATTGCCATTACTATTAATTTAACTTTTTGTAGAATAACTCATCATTAATATTCTTAGACAAATTATTCACACATATTAATTAAAAGTTTTAACAAAAATCATCTATTAAATTATTTTCGAATTCTTCTTTAGCAGGCTTACTTCCCATCCATTTCCTACCAGGTATTCTTACATCTAATTCATTTGTATCACAATTAATTGAAAGAATAAGTTTTTTATTTTCTTGATTTAGTACGTTTAAAACTTTTTTACCTTTAATATCTTTATATGATTTACTTTGAACAATTATAGGACCATAAATTTTTTTATCTAACTCGAGTGAGACATTATTTTTTTTATCTTCTGTTGTTTCATAATTTTCTGAATTAATTGTGTTCTTTTTTCTTATTATGAGCTTTTGACCAACTTTTATTGAATCAGGATTATTGAGATTATTAATCTTTATCAGATCAATCACTTTTAAATCATATTTGTTTGATATCTCAGTAAGATTTTCACCAGTTTGAACAATGTGATAATTATTTATTAAATCAGATTGTTTTGTAAGATTTTCAGTAGAATAGTGAATAATAAGATTTTGGCCAACAAAGATATAATTTTCATCTTTTAAGTTATTCAATTTAATGATTAAATTTTTATTTATCGAATAGAATTTTGAAATACTTGATAATGTATCTCCACTTTTTACAATATGAATTTTTTTTATTTCAGTTTTTTCTTCAGTAATTGATTCTTTTTTAGCAATATTTTCAATTCTATTTTTTGCTGAAAATATTTTTTCTTCTGATTTTATCAATGAGGGATTAAAAAAATTAATAAATATGGCAATTACTAAAAATGCAAATTTCATAAAGCTCACTATTTATTTAAAGATAATCTTTTAATTTAAAATCGCTAGGTTTTTGAAAACAATTTAAGTAATTTAAACCTGAAAAATAAACTTTAAAAATTTCTTTACTCTTTCGTAGGGAGGATACCGCAGATTTGAATCAAATAAAAAACCTTTAAAAGTAATAGATTTTTGATTTGAAAAATTGCGAAACCCCTCCTCTCCATGAAATTTACCAATACCACTTTGCCCAACGCCTCCAAACGGTAAATTTGGAATAAGTACTGGTAACATCACATCATTTATACAAATTGTTCCTGAGCTGGTTACTTGTGAAATATGATTATGGATTTTTTTATTGCCTCCAAATAAGTAGATTGCTAATGGTTTTGATGATTGACTAATCTGTTTTAAAGCTGATTCCTTATCATTGATTCCAATTACTGGAAGTAGTGAACTGAATAGTTCTTTTTGCAAAATATCTGTTTCATTTAATTTAGTTCTCAAGATTGTAGGAGATATTTTCAATTTTTTTTTACTATAAGTCCCCCCAAATAAAATTCTTTTCTCTTTTTTATATTGTTTGAGAATTTCTACAGTTGATGTAAATTGCTTTTTCTCTAATTTTGATAAGTTTTCGGAAATAATTGGATTATCTCCGTAAAAACTTATTATGTATTTCTTTAATTTTTCTATAAAAATATTTTCAATTTCTTTATCTACAAAGATATGATTCGGAGCCATGCAGGATTGACCAGAATTAAAAAATTTGCCCCAAACAATTCTTTTAGCAGCTACTTCTAAATTTGTATTCTTGAAAACAATTACAGGATTTGTTCCGCTTAACTCAAGAGTTAATGGAGTTAAGTTTTTTGAAGCTAATTTCATTATAGATTTTCCAGTTTCAGTACTTCCTGTAAAAAAAATGTGGTCAAAATTTTGTTCAATTAATTTTATGGATTGTTTATTATCTCCCTCTACTGTCATTAGGACATCTTTATGGAAATATTTGGAAGTAAGCTTTTTAATAAGTTTTGAGGTCGCAGGACATTTCTCTGAAGGTTTTATAACTGCAGTATTTCCTGCTGAGAAAATATTTACCAATGGCTTTAAAATATAAAGCAATGGATAATTATAAGGACCAAGAATTAAGATACACCCAAGAGGTTCATAAATAACTTGGGATGATGATGGAAATAGATAAAAAGGTGTATCAATCTTTTTAGGTCGCATCCAATAATTGAGTTTCTTTTTTATGAGTGAAATTTCTTCTTTCACTAAAAGGATTTCTGAAAGCCCTTCAATTTCAGATTTACCGAGATCAACAAAAAGTGATTTTATTATCTCTTTTTTATTTTCATCCAAAAGTTTAGAAACTATATTGATATGATGAATCCGCCATTTTATATCTTCAGTTTTTCCAGTGAGAACTGTATTTTTTAATTTATTAATATCTTCTAAATGAAAGTTATCAGAAATTTTCATTTTTTACCTTTTAATAGTATTAAATATATCAGAGGATAAATTTTAAATAACTAAGGTTTTTAGCCAATTAAATCAAAGTGAATGATTTATGAGAAATAATCAAATTTATTAATATTGCCTTTAAAAATTCAAATTTTTCTTGGTTAGTATATTTCTATGAGGGAAAAATTTTCAATTAGGTTGATATCTATAAAAGAGATACCAGAAGTCACAAATTGGGCAAGGTTAGAAGGTTTTTCTCCTGGAATGGATGATGTATCAATTTATAGAAATACTGATAAACAAGGGGTATGGGTAGCTTGTCTCGACAATAATCCCATAGGCTCAATTGCGTGTATAAAATATAATTCCTCGTATGGTTTTATAGGTTTATTTATCGTTAAAAAAGAATTCCGAAATAATGGATATGGAGTGAGATTATGGAAACATGCCCTGGAATATTTAAAAAATGTTGATTGTATTGGTCTTGAGGCTGCCCCAGATAGATTGAATGATTACTCAAATTGGGGGTTTAGAACATCTTCCATTACAAATCGATGGAAATTAAATGGATCTCAAGATTTTCCATTGAGAAATTTCTATAAAGATCAATTTCATTCTTTTAAAGTTGTCCCGGGTAATAAAATTTCTTCTGAAGCAGTCTTAATTTATGATGATCAAAGAGAACCTAGCCCCAGGCCACATTTTCTAAATGACTGGTTGAAAAATTCTCATGGTAATGTCAGTGCAATTGTCGATAATAATGGGATGTGCCATGGATTTGGAAGAATAAGACCTTGTGTATTGGAGGATAATGAACAAGGCTGGAGAATCGGACCTCTTTTAGCGGATACTCCACCACTTGCCGAACTGTTAATAAGGGAGTTAGTTGGTGATTTAGATTCCCAAATCTTATTGGATTGCTCTAATCTGAATCCTTATGCAAATTATCTTTTGTCAAGTTTGGGGTTTGAGGAAATATCAAAAACTTACAGAATGTATAAAGGCATTCAACCTTCCTGCCCGATGAATCAAGTATACGGACTTGCCTGCTTGGAACTGGGTTGATTTCCTTTAAAGCGTTCAATTTAATTTATCGTTCTGTAATACTGAAAGAAGTTTGTTTGATTATCCATAAGCTTAACTTTCTGAAGGTTTCAAAATTTTTTCTACAATATCGGCGTTGATTATAGTGATCTCTCCGTTATCAATATTGGCAACTTGAAACAAGGTCCATGAATTTGGATTTCTAGCTCCTCCAATACAGTCGATAACTTGACCGACCCAATAATTTTTATTCTTTTCCTTGGTATTTTTGCAATTTTCTTTTTTAATTGCGACATAATCACCAGGCTTAACGAAAAGAAACTCAGGATTTACCGAGCTCACAATAAATAGCTAATAGTATATATGTACCATAGTAAATTATTAGTTTTGTTGCCGAACTTTGAATTATTTCGCAAACTAGGGATAATGCAAAAATAAAATGGAATCAACCGAAATTGCTATATTTTCAACATTATTGGGGTTAATTTTAGCTTTGACTGACGCTTATATAGAAAGAAATATTCCTGGATAATATTTTCAATTCATTTTTTAAATTAAATAAGATTTAAGCTGGTCTAAAATGTCGGCTCGGTTGGAAACTAATTTTGTAAAAACTAAATATATCAACCCTCCCATTGCGAGTCTTCCGTTAATTTTCTCTAACTGCTTTAGTTTTCTCAAAAGATTAATTTTGCGGTTAAACAAAACTTAAAGGGTGTAGAAAATAAAAAAGTATTTATTACTTCAAAATTAAAAAGAATTTTTTAGAAATTTATAGGAATGTTATTTCAAGCACAAATTAAATTTAAAGCCAAGCCTCTTTCATCTCAAGATAAAGCCTCTCGCTCTCGGCAGAATTAATTTTGCTTTCTGAATAGGATTGTTGCTGTTGCTGTTGCTGCTGTTGAGTTGAGTTAGTGTTAGGGTTTTGGACTTCGCTCATTAGAAGGCTTTATTATTTGTGTTTATTCTCTCATATTTAAAGCTTTTTTTGTCAACATAAATTCTTAAATTTTATTTAAATTTTCTACGTTTTTAATTTTCCTGTTTTGAGTGAAGTTATTTCGCTAAGTGGTTTTGGTGTATAAAAATTTAACTTCCCAATATACAATTCCTAGGAAGATAGCACTCGCAATAATAATTTCAGAAATGGCTAACATTTTATTTTTCAATACTAATTTAATTTTGGTATCAATTTACACAGAATGCAATAGGTACTAATTACATTTAAGATTTTAAAAAAATCTTATTTAACAAAATAATGCGTCGAAATAATATAAAATTTTAAATAGGATATAAATTACTTTTGTGGGAAATTTCATAAATTCAACAACTCTTATTCCTTTAATACCTTTAGTAACCTCTTTATTTATTTTTATTTTATTGGTAAGTTTCAACAGAACACTTAACAGGCTAACAAAACCAGTTACTGGACTGGTTGCATTATCTTTATTAAGTTCTGCTTTTATAAGCTCATTTGACTATTTTGAGAAAATAGAAGAAGAATTAGTTTTATCTGAATTTCTCAAATTTTTTGAAGAAAAAAATTTAGTTATTCACCTCAATTTAGTAAATGAAAAAATTATAATTTTTTTCTCATTAATAATTATATTAATTATTGGAATATCTTTTTATAAATTGCCTAGAAAAAAAGGTTATGTCTCATTCATGATTAGCCTAGGATTAATATCTTCTTCGGTGATGCTCTCAATATTGCTAGTAGATTTCTCAGCACTAATCTAAAATGTAGTAAGCATTGACAAAGCTTCGTTAAGTTCTTGGACATGATTTAATTCATCTTGAGCAATTTCTTTTATTTTTTGATCATTTGGATTATCTATTAAATATTTGGAATAAGTTTCAAATGCATGCTCTTCGATTTTTATGTTGACATCATAAGCATTAGCTGGAGAGAAGAAATAATAAAAAACCATGATCCAGTAATAGACAAGCACAAGGTGTCTCGCAAAAAATCTATCAATCCAGAACCTATCTCCTCCTCTTTTCTCCATTTCTTTAAGATGCTCAGTTTCGTTGATAGCTTGATAAAAATGTTCTTTCATTAAAATCATTGTTTTTTCATTTTTAATTCCTAGGGATTCTTTAAAATGAAGAACTGAAAGAAATGCAAAATAAGGTGATCTAGCTATTACTTCTAAAACCCAAAATCTTTGTAAAGATCTACCAGAGTATATGAAGTCTAAGATGTTAACAGTACTATTCAAAATCAAAGAATTTAACTTCTTCATAAATTTTATTTTTTCTTTAAGTATAATTACTCAGACGCTCTAGGGCCATAATTTATTGAAATAATTAACCAAAAATTAATATTTATAGTCTAAAAATTGTTATTCCCATTGAAATATTTTTTTTTCATGCATTAATTGGATAGATAAAAATTTTATATGACAACTACTGAAAAAATTGCAAATGCCAAAAAGAGGATTGATGAATTAGAAAGACTTATAAAATATTGGAATGATTCAGACCATGATGAGGCAAAAATAGTAAATTTTACAAGGAATATTGAAAATAAAGCTGCTTAGATTGTGATGATTAAGGTTGATTAACTTTATCTACTTAAAGTGATTTAATGTCTTGGAGGTTTCGAATATTGTTTAATTTATAAATAGAGCAATTAAACCTATTCTCAAAAACGGTAAGGAAGAAATAATCTAAAAGAAAACTCTATATGAAAACCTTTCCAAAAAAATATTTAGTTCCGATTAAATTTATACCATGGTTTTTTTGGGTATTTATATCTTTTATGAGTATACTTTTGTGTAAGATAGCTTGGGTAAATTGAATAATTAATGAATCTAACTTCTCCTTAACCAACCAGGAGCACCGCCAAACCAATCCGAAATATCATCTTCATTTGGGTTGAAATGATTTTCTTTGTCTAGTCCATCTATCCCAAATGATTGTAAAAGGTTATCAATACCCCCATCTTTTTTTGTGCCAATCCTTCTTAAGCTGTTAGCTTTTCTAAGCCAAAGAGAAATTGTCGAATTATGGTTTGCAAATCTCTCAACATATATCCTTTCTTCTAATGTAATTGATTTATCTTGAGCGATTCTTTTAATTATTCCTTGGATCTTAAGTCTTTTTGCATTACTAAGAAGCATTTTTGATTAAATCATTATTCTTTTTATAGGAAGGATTACTAAATATATCTTGTCTATGTTAATTTCAACAAATTTACTACTTTAGAAGGTTTTTAAGCAAGAAAAGTCTTAAGACACTAAAAAAAGGGATCAATAAGTTACATATGATACGTTTATTCATTTATCAAACTTATAATTACTCCAAATTAGATAAAAAAAATCAATCCATTCATGAGGATACTTTGAAATTAAGTTAGCTGGATGCGGTTATTGCACTATAGTAAAAATGTACTAATATTAGAACAGATGTATTATAAAGATATGAAAGTGATTTCATCTTCTCCTTATGCCCCTTTTAATTCAAAAGAGTGGAATTCTCTAATAAGAAAAAATGCAAAGTTTGAAAATACTCCAATAAAGATTAAAAAAAAATTTTATAGAACTTTTACTATAAAAAAGATTGAAAAAAATGAACTTTTGCAAGAGAAGTATGAATTGCATCAACAAATGCAACTTGTATTCGGATAGAAAAATATTAACTAACAATTTTTTTATTGAATATTATTTTACGAGATCCAATTTTTTGTTAGATTAGTAGAAATACAATAAGGATTTAATTTGGCTGTAGATCGAGAACTTTTAAAAGAAGTTACCCAAGAACTTTGGAATACTGTAAAAAAACTAAGACCTGAAATAGATCGGCAAACTCGACTTCAATTAGTTTTAAAGGCCTTATTAACTATTGGAGATCTGCCAGATCAAATGCAAGCTGCCATGGTAGTAGGTGTTTGTGCAGAAATGGATAAGAGTGATGTTGATAATGTTGAAATTAATTCTCAAACGAAAGATTCAAGCGGAGTTGATACTTCTACAGGCAGAAAAGTAGTTAGAAGAAGTTCAGCTAAATAAACCTTAAACGATCATCCTTTAATTTTCTTTGATTCGTTTTTATTAATTCTATTGAATAAGTAATATGAAATTACAAGTAAGAGTGGAACGAATATTGAATGTAAAGTCATCATTAATTCTGTTTGGCTCATTCCGATAAGATTTGACTCGCTTGGAAGTTGTTCTGACCAAGTGCCAACTAAATGCCAGGCTTGAGGAATTGATAAGAAAAACATATAAGAGCTATAAGTTAAGTTTATGTTCAGATAAAGATTATCATTATTGAACGTTTTTGCTTTCTTTATTCTTATTTCTTAACTAAGTATTTGTAGAGTTATAAAAAGAACTTGATTCATAAATTTATTTTCTGAAGAAGAATTTTAAATTCTTTTTTACCAATGATTTTTTCAGCTGCGTAAGCACCACTTGCTGAAACCGCAGGAATTCCAATACCTGGAAATGTACTTGCACCGCAAGTAAATAAATTTTTCACTGGAGTTTTGCAGCCTGGGAAAAGACCTTTTGCTGCAGATAATGCAGGGCCATAACTACCGCAATAGGTATTGGTGAATTTTTTATGAGTGATTGGGGTTCCTAGCATCTTTAAATCAATCCTTTTGTCTATGTCAGGGATGAATTTTCGCACTGCATTAAGGAATATTGAACATCTTTCTTCTTTCAAATTTCTATATTCTAATTCCTTTGGATTTAGGTTTTCCCAAATTTCCCAAGGTTCATTTGCGGGAGTATATCCATGAAGAACATGTTTCCCTTTAGGGGCCATATTTTTATCTAAAACAGATGGGATTGAAAATACAGCTATATTTCTTTCTGAGGTTATACCTTTTGCCCACTCATCAACGTGTATCGCATGTATTGGCAAATCTTCAAGACCATCAGCATCAAAACCTAGATGTATATGAAGGAAAGAATCACATTTATTAGGGTTCAAAACTTTTGTATTCCATTTTTTTGAAATTTCATTTGGAATTAACTTTTTTAAATTCCAAACATCAGTATTCGCGACAACAGATTCACAACTGTAACTAGAACCATTGTTAAGAGTTATACCTGTCGCTAAATCTTTATTGAAGTTAATTGTTTTTACTCTCGAAGAGAGAATTAATTCTCCTCCATTTTTTTTAAATCCATTAATTAAGGCTTTTACGATAGATTCACTACCTCCTCTAGGGTATTCAAGGTATGAATTCGGTTCAAACCATTCGTTAAATAAAGTAGCCATTGCAGCTGTATTTGTATCATGCATTGACATGCCACTTATCAAAAAGCTCAATAAATCAACCCAATTTCTGAGAAAAGGATCCTCTAGATGATTATTTACTAAATTCCCAAAGCCCTTATTAATTTTTGGTATTTGATTGATATTAGGTAAAAATTTTGAGGTTAAATTTATAAGATCTAAAAAATTTATTGATTCGGGAGAAAATGAGAGTAAAGGTATTTCATTTATTATTTGGCTAAGAGGTTTTATTCCGGAAATAAATGATTCCCATTCTTTAAGAGATTTTTCACCTCTTAAAGTTTTAATTGTTCGTTTAAAAGGTTCTTCCCCAACATCAAGATTAAAATTGCCTTCTGGGACGATTACTTGCCAACCTTTGTATTGAAATAATTCAACTTCTTCATCAAGTAATTTAAGAATTTGGCCTAAGGGATTAGTTGTAGGCCATTTACCTATTCCACTCCACAATGAAGGACCTGATTCGAAAGTGTAACCCTTTCTTTTAAAACTGTGAGCGACACCTCCAGGTTGGGTATGTGCTTCACATATGAGTACTCTTTTGCCTGATAAGGCAAGAATCGAGCCACAACATAAACCTCCTATTCCACTACCGATTATGACAACATCGTATTCGTTCATTAAATATTTACTTAACTCTTCCAGTAAAACTAGTTAGTTTTAGACAAATGTATTATTTGAAGTTGTAATACTTAGAACTACAGCTAGGAAGAATATGTAAGGAACAGCTTTTAGAGGTATGTATCCTTGACTTTTAGAAATAAAATCCATTAATTTAGTTACTTTATGTAAATATAATAACGAGATCTTGTTCCTTATGTGTGTCAAAAAATTATTTTTTTAGAAATATATTGAAATAAAGAAATTTTTTTGGAGAGATTTTTTAACTAAGAACATTTTTTTTGAAGTTATCTTAGTATTTGAATATTAGATTAAAATCTATTATGAAACACTTTCCTGATATTCGTGAGATAAAACTATTAGAAAAAAATTCTCAAAAAAATGGTAGCGGAATTGTATATAGAGAATTGTTAGGAATTTGGAAGTTTAAGTATGTATGGGGAAAGGAGTCAGATGAAATCAAAAATATACCCAGTTCGATTCTTCAAGTATTGTCGGCAAGACTCGAATTAAAAAGTAAAAATAAAGAGGATCAAATAAATTATGAAATAAAAAATTCAATTAATTTCGGATTATTAAATATTACTTTTATAGGTAGCGCAGAATTAAAAGGGCTTAGACCTTTATTGGCTTTTTATTTTGAAGAATTGAAAATTAGTATTAGTAGTTTTTTAATATTTAATAAGGAATTAAAAAAACCAGAAGATAAAAAAATGCCTTTTTTCTCGCTTTTAGGAATTAGCACTAAAGATAATTGGCTATGCGCTCGAGGCAGGGGTGGAGGGCTTGCCATATGGGTTAAGTCTTAATTTAGTGGTATTCTCCTGGATGATCTATCTTTCTTACTGTAACTTTATCAACTTTTTGTCCATTAAATCTTAAGAGATCATCTCCTGAAAAGTAATAACCTAAGCGTTGACCTATTAAGGCTACATCATCCGCTGTAGAGGATGTAGTAACCTGCTTTTTTAAGTCTTCATCAGATTGCATCTTAATTAAAAATTTTCTTATTTCAGAAAAACTCATAACCAGAATTTGATTGATGTTAAAAAATTTATAAAATCTTTTTCTTAGTAAGAACAAGATAAATAGATAATAATTATACTATTTTTATGACTTACCTATTCCTCTATATAGTTGGCGTGATTTTAATATGGTGGACATATCGTGTTGGTTGGCTTGAGGCGCTCAAAACAGTAGTTAAAGTTATAGTTCCATCAGCCCTTATTATTTTATTTAACATTAAAGCCGGAAGATTACTTTTTAAAAGTCCTATAGTCGGTTTATTAAGCGCTTTGCCTACCTCTATTTTTATTTTTAGAGGTTCATTGCCTCTAGTTAGTTATATAAATAACTGGATTGAAAATAAAATAAATAAATATGATGATTCGGAAGTTATAGATACTGATTCTGTGCCTTTAGATGATTAATTTAATTTAATTCAATCAAAGCCAAGAAATAATTCTTTGTGTACAACAAGAACATCAAATAAAGTTGTTCTATGAATGGGACTTAATGGAATTTTGTCTATATTCAATGCTTCTGCGCATATTAAATGAGCATCCCATTTTGTATCGTGTTCACTTATTTCAATTGACCACTCAATTACTTTTTTGAAATGATCTGGCATCTCCGAACCAATTTTTCTGCAAATTTGACATAGAACTGACAAAAGAGGAGGCTTTGATGGCCTTTTTAAATCTTTAATAAGACTAGGCTGTGTAAAAACACTTGTATAGCGGATGTAATCTATTAATTCATATTCTTCTTTAGTAAGAGCTGCTTTATCTAATGCTCTTTCAAATTCGTCTATGGGGGTTATGGGCCTATCCAAGATATTAGTTGTTGCTGTTTTCTTTATTTGAAAAATTCTTGTTTTCTGAATCTATTTTTTTTTGATTAATTTCATTGGTTTGATTGCTTTCTATAGATTTTGGAGATTCATCTTTATCTTCTTCGTTCATAACTTGATCGATTTCATTTTGAAATTCATTCGAAGCTTTTTTAAGACTTTTCAAAGTTTTGCCAAGCTGTTTTCCTAATTCTGGAAGCTTTTTTGGACCAAAAATTAAAAGAGCTAAGATAAGTATTACAGTAACTTCAGGCAAACCTACACCAAAAATATTCATAGCTGATAACTATTTAACTAATTAGGAAATCTATTATTAAATATAGTCAAATCATGTGAAAATTTCATTCTTGGAATAGCTTTATTAATATTAAAAAATTATGGAAAATATTATTGTTATTTATACTCCTTTAAAGAAAACAAACCAAAGTAATTGATAATCACTAAATTTGAATTTTTTTTGGTACCAATTTATAAAAGTTTTATGTTTATCTATTAATTTTCTAATTTTCACCGAGATTATTTATTACTATCACTTATTTTATCTTAATTTCTTTTATTATTATTTATATAAATCCTAGATTCAAATCAAATTAGATCATTCTATTAAATTTTAATCTTTTTCTTAATTAATTTTTTTCTAAATTATTGAAACTATTCGCTAAATATCTACCATCTAAAAAAAAATGAAGTACTTATTTGTTGTTTTTTACCTATTTTTTCTAAATTATCCAGCTGAAGCCGTTACCACAAAAATGTTTAAAGTATTGGATACGTGCGCAAGATATCGACTTGGTGAGATTAATGCTAATCAGGCTATAGAAAGACTAAAATTAAAATTAACGAATTCTTCCATCAATCAACCAAAGGATCTAGTAAAAAAATATTGCTCAGTATTTACTCCAAATGAAAAAATTGAATTTTAATCTTAGTAATATATTTAATGATTCTTTTTTGAATAATCTTTAGCTTTGTTTCGTATTTCTTTAACTTTTTTAAAATTAGTTATTTTTAAATTAAAAATAACTCCCAAAAAAAGAATAAGAAATAAAAAAATATAAATTATTAATTCCATGATATTGAATTAACAAATTCACCTTAGTTTATTTCAATAATTTTTTAGTATCTTTTAAAACAAAAAAACTGACTTTAACATAAGTTATTTACTTTGAAGGCCACAATAAAAACATATTAACCTCTAATATGGAATTTTATAAGAACTATTGTGCAGATTGGAGATAAAATTCCAGAATTTTCTTTACTGGATCAAAATGGAGTTAAAAGATCAAATAAGGGATTAAAAAATCCCCTCGTTTTGTTTTTTTATCCAAAAGATGATACACCTGGTTGCACTATAGAAGTTTGCGGATTTAGAGATAAATATGACTTATTTAAAGTATTAGGTGCGCAAGTTTGGGGCGTAAGTAATGGAAGTACCTCAAGTCATTTGGCATTTGCTAATAAAAATAAATTACAATATCCACTTCTTTGCGACACAAATGACTCTCTTAGGAAAACTTTTAAAGTTCCTAAAGTATTAGGTTTTATGGATGGTAGGGTAACTTATGTTATTGATCGCAAAGGGACAGTTAGGCATATTTTTAGAGATTTATTGAATGGTCCTGAACACATTAAAGAGGCTATTAGAGTACTTAAGGAAATTCAAAATCAATAAATTATTGTTCAAAGAATTTTAGATTAATAACTTTTGTTTTA
The DNA here is from genome assembly GCA_902539115.1 of uncultured Prochlorococcus sp. Classification (GTDB taxonomy): domain Bacteria; phylum Cyanobacteriota; class Cyanobacteriia; order PCC-6307; family Cyanobiaceae; genus Prochlorococcus_A. The sequence goes on from CACBHP010000001.1 coordinate 87,204, forward strand.
TTATAGTTTCAGTTTTTTATTAATAAATGAAGAAAATGGGTATGCATGCTGTTGATCTTTCTATTGAAAATGGTGTGTATCTTGACGGTACTCCAATCCCTCAAAAAATGATAGATCTATAAAATAGAATTATGGATGAGGAGAATAAAAGACAAAGGAGAGGTTTTAAAAATCAATGAGAAATAGATGCGTCAAGACGGGTTCTAAGCATTTTGATAAAGAAACATTGAATCAATTATTAATAGACTCGGGATGGGAAGGTCTTAAAGAAAAGGAAATTTTATTTTTTTATAACTAAAAAAATTTTTTTAATTATCTTAAAAATCATTTATGGTTATTATTTATTTAAGTTAAGAAACTGAGAACTAATTAAATATTTTTTTAGGTCAAATTTTTTGAATTATTTGAACCATCCTTTTTTTTTAGAGGAAACTATTTTCTCTTTTTCAGCTTTTGTTTTATTACTTGCTTTTTTGAAAGCCAAGTTGGCTTCTATAACTGTAACTATTGATATAAAAAAAAGACCAGAAATTCCTATTATTTGTTCACTTTGAGAGGGTTCTGAATCTCCTTGTAAAAAAAAACCTAAAGCGAACCATGCAGTACTAGCAGTGATGGTAAAAAAATAGGGTTTCCATCTTCTTTGATATAGGTAACCTGATCCTAAACCAGGAAGAAAATTTAAAAATGATGCTACCCACCCCTTTGAAGATGCAAGTATTTCGTCTATTGAAGGATAAGACATTTATGTTAGGTATTTATTAAATGTGAATTTATATAAGCAAATGATATTGCCGCACAAATTACCCAACTAAAGGGTAAGAACATTCTTATTTTTTCTTTGTTGTTATTCATATAATAATTATGGAAAATATTTTTAAAATCTGTGGATTTAATAGATACCTTAAAACTGGAAGAATTAAAAAAGACGGTTTTTAACCGTCTTTGAAAAAAGTAATTTCTCTAAAAATAAATTATTTATCTTTTGAGGATGAGAGAACTTTAAGTTCTTTTTTTACTTCTTTTTCTCTCTCTTCAAGATGTTTTAGTTGAGCTTTAAAAGCACCTTCAAGTCTTACTTTTTGTTTTGTAATTTCATCAAGCTCTTCTTGATGTTGGTTTTTCTTTAACTCCTTCATTTCACTATCGGAAATAACATATACTGGGCGATATGAAGGTGTTTCAAAAAGAAGATCAAACATTGAATACATAAGTGACCTTTGAATTAGTACAAATTCAATATCTGATAATTCTTTGAAATATTAAAGGATAAAAACCGAAGATATTGATACGGCAAATACACCGAATTTCGGTTTACCTAACTTAACCGCCCAGTATTTACCGATCGAATTTTAAGGTATGTTTTAAAGTATTAAGGAGATGATTTTAAAGATCTAAATCAAAAAGAACAAAAAATGGATTTAAAAATTACTAAAACAATAGTAATCCCATCCAACGAAATTAAGTGGCGATTTTCCAGATCCTCCGGTCCTGGAGGACAAAATGTAAATAAAATTGAAAGCAGAGTAGAGATTATTTTTGATTTAGAAGATTCCAAAGTATTAAATGATTATCAGAAAGAGATTCTTAAAATAAACTTGAAAAACAAATTAGTAAATAATAGCTTGCGTTTAACAGTTCAAGAACACAGAAATCAATTATTAAATAGGCAGCTAGCTTTAATGAAATTGAGTTTAATCATAAAAAATGCTTTAAATAAACCATTTAAATTAAGAAAATCTACACAACCTACTAAAGCATCAAAAAAGAAAAGAGTTGAGGTTAAAAAAAAACGTGGTGAATTGAAAAAAAGAAGAAAAAAAGAAAAAATATATCAAATATGAATAAACTAAATAAATATTTTCCTCGCAGACTGCAATCAAAGCATGTGATAAATTTAATTTTATTTTGGTTTATTGAATTCAACTAATGATTTTTGGTTAATTGACTCTAATTTTGTAGGGGTGATGCGTTTCTACAAAGATAGAGATTATTCTGATAAATCTATTGATTATATAATTATTGAAGAAGGAATTATTATGGGAATTCATGGAGAAAATCCTCCATTAATGAAAACTAGAAAAAAAATTAATATTGAAGAAGCAAGATTATTATGGCAAAAATTGTTAAATGAAGGTTGGCAAAAAACTAATAAAAAATGGTGAAGAAATTCTGCAATAATTTTTTAATTTCAGAAAATAAATAAACCTTTAGGATATAGCTTGGAAATTTTTTCCTTTTGCAAATATTTCTTTTTTTTTATGTCGTTTTCATATCTTCTCAACATCATTAGATAATTAGTAACTCCAAAAATTATTAAAAACACAATAAATCTTATTCCTGCCTCAAAGTTCATATGAGTATTAAGCTTTATTCTAATCTGACAATTACTAATTAAAAATCAATCGGTATTTATATCTAATTAAAACGTCCAGTAAAAAATTTTTTTGATTTTACTTTATAAAAAATACATAACAAAAATAATATTAAAATTGCACTAAAGCTTCCGATTGGGTTTGGAATATTTTGTGTAAAAGGCCCTGCTAAAAAAGAAGGTGTATTTTCTTTGAATTCTATTAATCCATTATTTAATAAAAACCAAATACCCACAAGTCCTCCATGAATTCCTATGCAATTCCATAAAGAACCTTTATCTCTAATTTTTACTAATGATAGAAATATCCCAAGTAAAATAAATCCCAAACGTAATCCTACTATGTTCCAAAAGATCTCATTAGATAAATTATGAACGAAGCTAAAAATTATAGCTTGTAAAGCTATTGATATTTTTGTACCATATTCAAATTTTAATTCTTCTAGTAACCAGCCTCTAAAAATTATTTCCTCTGCGAATCCAACACCTAATCCAAGTAAAATAGAATTTAGCAATATTATTGGCGAGAATTCACCTACCCAAGAAATATAATTTTTTTGCAATAGTGGTACCAGAATTAGAGTTATTAAAAATAAAGCAAATAAAATACCTTGAGAAAAATTGACAAAGTTTTTTAAGAATTTGTCTTTTGTTATCCCAAGAATTATCCAAGTACTTGATTTGTTTCTTTTGATATAAAACCAATATGGGAGTAAAAAGATAAAAAGTAAGAAAGTAATAACAGTACCAATTAAGGACAAATCTTCTTTTGCAAAATTAAACAATAAAAGTGGCTGAGATAAAGCCCAGCCAATTCCATAAAGAATAGGAATAAAAAATAAAGTGGATAAAAATCTTGGTCTTAAAAGAAAAAAACTTCTAATTAGTATCATTACATTTTTCATTTTAGTTCGAATATTAATTATCCCCAGCCTTTAGCTTTTATTATTCTAACTACTTGTTCAAAAAGTTTTAGCTTTTTCTTTTTACTATAATTTATTTTCTTTGAAAGATTAGATAAATCTTTATAAAATTGCCGAGTTATTTTATCTTCTTTATCACTAGGCCATAGTAAGTCTGAGCCCTCTTCATATTCTTCTTTATATCTTTCTTTATTCAAATTTTTTTTATATCGTAATAATTTAAATTTTACTTATTGCAAATGCTTAAAAGTGATGTTTATTAAATTTGTGTATTTATTTAAAATTTATGCTGATTAATCTTTCAACTTTAGTTTTTACATTATTATCTCCATTGATTATTTTTGCAGTAATAGTATCGGTTTACTTATTTCATTAGGAAGTATTTAAAATAAACTTAATTAATTTAAGGGTGTATTATGCCTACTTTTTCTAATGCAAATGATAAAACTGCAATTACAGCCATTAGTGTTAAGATCTTGTTCTTTTTGATGAAATCCATAATGCATATTAATAATCTATTTATTAAATTCTTATATAAAATAGTAAATAATTAAAATTATTATAACAATTACAGTGGAACCAATATATATAGGAGATTTAATTCCCTCAATAGCTTCTTATAAAAAGATAATTGAAAAATATGATAAAGGTATAAAAGAAGGGGAATTTTATGAAGAACCTATTGAAGGAGATTTTAATTACCCTGATTGGTAAATATGCTTACTACAAAAATAACTTTTGCCTTGGCAGATTGGATTAGAGAGTGGCGTAAGTGCCGGGATAAGAATCCTTCTATTGATGAGTGTGTAAAATTTGTTGAGTGGAAATTAGAAGACTATAAACTTTCTGATAGTGATAAAAGAATAATTGAATCTATTTTGCTCTATGAATCTGAATAGATAAGGGATTATAGACTGTAATTTTTATATTTATCTGTAAAAAACAAAGGATCATTTACATCCTCTTACAAATTAAGAAAAAAGTAAATCAGCATATTTACTGATTTACTGAAAATATAAAAAGGAGTAATTTATAAATGTTGAGTTCGGAGGCAATCTAAATGATTGATAGTCCGCCTGAAATTTAGCAAATTCCAAAATATAGGAAGCGTATTCCTGAGCATGGGATTATTCGAAAATTAAAGTTCAATCAATTAGTCTGATAAGACTTCGCTTTATAATTACTAGCGACAATATGGACTGAAATTATCGAGAGAAATCCCCGAATTCACGTATTATAGGTTTATGAGTAAATAGACTTTAAAATATGTAATTTTATATCCTGTAAGAAGGAAATCAAATATTAAAAAGGACTGTACAAGCAGTCCTTTTTTTGTTTAACAAATTTCTTTTAAACTAGACTTCTTTTTGGATAGTATGGATTAATAATGTGATTAAAAATATTTCAAAATGAAAGATCAAGTCTTGTTTCCAAAAATTGAAGTACGTGAAAAGGGTTTTTTACAAGTTAGTGATATTCATACTATTTATTGGGAAAGATCTGGTAATCCAAATGGCAAAAAAATTCTTGTTATTCATGGAGGTCCAGGAGGAGGAAGTCAACCAAGATATAGAAGATACTTTGACCCAGATAAATTCGATATTATTCAATTTGACCAAAGAGGTTGCGGTTCTTCAACTCCTTTCTCCGAATTAAAAGAAAATACGACCATTCATTTAGTTGACGATATTGAGAAATTAAGGATACTTCTGAAAATAGATACTTGGCATTTGTTTGGTGGATCTTGGGGCTCAACACTTTCACTTATATATGCGATTAAAAATCCCTCAAGAGTTATCAGCTTAACTTTGCGAGGAATATTTTTATGTAGAAAGTTTGAATTGTTATGGTTTTATCAATATGGTGCAAGTGAGATATTCCCTGATGAATTTGAAGAATATATTTCTGTAATTCCAAAAGAAGAAAGAAATGATTTAATAAGTTATTTTTATAAATATCTAACATCTTCAGATGCGAATCTTAGATCAAAAGCAGCAGCAGCTTGGACAAAATGGGAACTCTCAACAAGTCATTTAATAAATAAAAAATTTGATTTTGATAAGTCTGAAGTTAATTCTTTTTCAGATGCCTTTGCAAGGATAGAGTGTCATTATTTTATTAATAATATTTTCTTAGAAGATGATTTTATTTTGAAAAATATAAAAACAATAGAGTCGATTCCAACAAAAATAATTCAAGGGAGGTATGACGTTGTATGTCCTGTAAGGAGTGCTTGGGATCTAAATAAGAAATTAAAGAATTCTGAATTAATTATTGTTAATGATGCTGGTCATTCAATGAGTGAAAAAGGTATAAGTATCGAATTAATAAAAGCTGTAAAAGGAATTGAAAATCTCTAGTAGAGAGAATATGGTTTTAAAAATTAAAGGCCATTATCTTCAATATTTTGTGCAATACTTCTAAGAAGTTCGACTATATCAGAATCTTCGCATTGAGTATCCTCTTTGAGCAAAATGCACTCGTCTCTAATACTTACATTAGTACTCCACCATATACCTGAACTATTAGTATCATCCCATTCAAATCTATTTGACATTACTTATTAATACTGATTTCGACCTCTTCATTGACTTTAGTTAAATCTTTTGATTCTTCTTTAGGTTCTTCTGGCCAGGCAACATCAAATCTTGCAATTTCTTCTGTAGCAAAACCTTCTGGATGACGAGTACAAATTTTCTTTCTCCTTACAAAAATATGATCAACTCTCTTTTCTTCATCTGGAGTAACTATCCTTTCTAGTTCTATTACTTCTGTAAAAGGAGTTGACTTTAGCTCTTTAGTAGGTTTTGGCATGTTCTTATCTTGTTAAATCTACCTTAAAGCTTAGATAACTAGACTGTGGATTTTTTAAATGGATTTACCAAAATCATTACCTGATTATTTAATTATGAAGGATTTAATCCTATATGAATAATAAAATAATCAATTAAATTTATATCCCTAAATTTAATTCATATTGGATTTGTTTGTTGTTATTACTTTTTTTAGGTCTTTTATTGATTACTGTTTTTTTTCTTGAGCCATGCTTTAAATATATTTTTTTTGATATATCCCAGTAGCCTTTTTTTTGTGTGATTTCTTGAATTTTTTCCCTAGCTTCTCTAGATGTTTTAGACATATCAACTATTGGTTTAATGTATTCTAATCTTGAGTATTCTTCATTATTAAATTTGCTTAGTAACCAAGGCTCATGAATAAAAGTATCAGTTACTTTTTTTAATTCTGGTACCCATTTTTTTATAAATTCGCCCTTAGGGTCGTGATCTTTTCCCTGCTTAATAGGATTGTAAATTCTATTGGTATTTATAGAGGTTGTTCCAGATTGCATTTGACATTGATTCCAATGTATTCCAGGCTCATAATCTATAAACTTTTTTGCTAATTCTGATCCTGAATCTTGCCAGGGTAACCACAAATTATAACTAGCAAAAGACATGAGCATTGCACGCATTCTAAAGTTAATCCATCCATTAAAGTTTAATGAACGCATACAAGCATCTATAAAAGGAAAACCAGTATTTCCTTTACTCCATAAAACAAGTAATTCAGTTTTATTAGTTCTAATATTTTGAAAATAGGGGTGGAAATCTTGGAATTCTAATTCTGGTTCGCTTTCAAGTTTCTGAATAAAATGACAATGCCAAGTTAATCTACTCTTCAACATTCTTGAATTATTATTTTTATATAAATTTGCTTGATAAAAAATCTCTTTCAATGAAAGACATCCCCAACTAATGTAAGGAGATAATCTTGAGCAGCTATCAAAAGATTTTTCTGGGCTTGAAATATCTTTTGAATATGAATTTAATTTTTCTTTAAAAAAATATTCCATCCTTTCAAGACCTTTTTTTCTTCCTCCTTTTAGTCTTCCTTTACATTCGTCTTTTTTAAAAGAAAATATTTTTTCGTCTGGTATTGCCCCAGTATCAAAATCAATTGGATCAATTTTTAATGGTCCTTTAATTAATCCCCTGGATGTATTTTTTGCCCATTTCTTTGACCATTCATCCCTATTTACATTTCCTCTAAATACAGAAAACTGTAAATATTCTTTCCAAATTATTTTTTTATTTGAAGCCCATAATTTAACTTCTTGATCTCTTTTATAAGTAAGCCAATCTCCAGTTTCTTGATGGCTATATATACCCATTATATTAAATTTGGAACTAATTTCTTCAAAGATTTCAATTACATTTCCTGTTCTTATTACTAGTGGCTGACCTTTTTCTTTAAGTGAATTTCTTAAATCTAATACACTTTCTTTACAAAATTGCCATTGCCTTCTTGAATGAGTTTTTTGATTCCATAACTCAATTTCAAATATATATATGGGTAAGATGTCATTATTTTTTAAAGATTCATAAAGTGCTTCATTATCATCTATTCTTAGATCCTTTTTGAACCATAAAATATTTATATCCTTCATTAATTTTTTGTTTTATACTAAAAAACAAATTTTTAATTTGTATATGAACTTATTAAAAAACTAATTATTTTAAAATAATTTCAGAAAATCTTTATTTTTCATTTCAGGAAAACTTTTATCTTTAATTGAAATTATAACTTTTGAATAATATCTATATTTAGTTTGGTAATTACACATTAATAAGATAATCCTCCAATTTTTTAAATAAAATCTTCTTATTAATTCATCAAATTGTTTTTTATCAGTTTTCTCTAGTTGCTTTTTATTAGATAAATATTTTTTTTCAATCCATTCAAATATATCTTTCATTTTTCCATTAATTTTTCCATTTTTTATCCATTTATTTATGTACAATTCATCTCCCTCTTCTAATACAAAGCATTTTTCTGGCCTAGGAAGAGAAGAATTGTGGAATTTTTCTACAAAATTGTCAATTAATTTCATTAAGTTCTTTATTAGTTTTTAGTTCACGAATAAACATAAATGCCCCAAATGAAAAAGCAAGCGAAATAATAAATGTTAGCGGGAAATAAATACCCCACAAACGTAATTTTAGTCTCCTCCCTTCAGCAGCATAAAAAACAAAAATAGCTATTAGAAGAATCGCTGTATCAGCGGATATAAATCCTGATGTAGGTGTTATCCATGCATCATCAAAAAAGGCGTTTCCTATATCTATCGCTGACCCTTGAATATTTCCATTTCTTACCAAATTAATAAACTGATTAATAAAATAAAATGGCCAAATAATTCCCGCTAAAGCAGTAGTTCCGTAAATGGCAAGCCTGATCTTAGACCACATAGTTTTTTAATATACATATAGCTAAGATTGACGTCTTTTGATGTATAAAATAATATCAATTTTTAAGAAAAATTTACTCAATGCATATTTATAAAACTAAAGCATCGCCTTTGAGATATTTGATATTTATGAGTATGCAAAATAATGCATTATATAGGTGCAAATTTTCTCTGTTATTGATCATTATTTTCTGCGTTTGCGTTTAATTAATCACATCTTGATTTTTCCTAATCAGCTATAAATAATTAAAGATCAAATTACTATGACTAATTACCTTTATGTTGATTTTATTTTGAGTTTTTTTGGGGTTTGTTTATATATTTTAGGTTTAAAAAAAGTTTTATTTAATGAACCCAAAAAATTATCAGAATAAAAATAAAAAAAAATAATGCCACTTGATATTGGAATTTAATAAATTTCCATTTTCAAGTCTTGAGGATTAATATCAGAAAAAATTCCCAATGATTCTAAAGACATCTTATTGTGAAGTAAAGTGGGATTTTTTTGAAAAAAAACTCATAATTTGACTAATTTTAAAATAAATAATTTCTTAGGTATTAAAATTTAAGAAAGAAAAATTTTTTAACTTTTCGAGAAATATCTATGTCAATTACAAAACAACTTTGGGAGGATAATTATGAGATTGCTTTACTAAGTTTAAATACAAAATTTGTTCAAGGTTTAAAGAATGGAAGCCTCCCTAAAAATATATTTCAAGAATATTTAGCTCAAGATTATTTCTTTTTAGAGACTTTTGCTAAGGCATATGGTCTTGCAGTTTCTAAATCAAAAGATAAGTACTCAATAAGGAAGTTGAGTGAACTTTTAATGGGCGTTTCAGAGGAGTTAATACTTCATGAAACTTATGCAAAAGAATGGGATATTGATTTGTCTAATAACTATATAAAAAAAGCTACAAAAAATTATACAGATTTCCTTGAGGATACTTCCAAGAGACTTAGCTCCGTTGAAATAATGTTTGCAATGACTCCATGTATGCGACTTTATTCTTGGATAGGAAAAAGTTTGTATAAGGAGGATTTTGACATTAAATATAAAGAATGGATAATTACTTACTCTGATGAGAGCTTTGAAAATTTAGCAAATTCACTCGAAAATCTTATTGAGACCAATAACGAAACATATGATATTAATCAAGCAAAATATTTATACAAAACAGCAATAGAATTAGAGTTGGATTTTTTTAATGCATATTCAAACTTCTAATTTTAATCAGAATTTACTTATAGTACTTTCAAAGACGAATTTATAAATCATGTATTCAAAAATTGCACTTTCAATAGGGGGTAGTGACTCCGGGGGTGGTGCAGGTATACAGGCTGATTTGAGAACTTTTATGGCCCTTAAGGTACATGGATGTTCTGTTATTACATGTATCACTGCACAAAATAGTTTAGAGGTTACATGCGTTGAACCAGTAGAGAAGAATACTTTATTAAGTCAGTTAGATACTTTATTTGCTGATTTTGGTATTGATGCCTTAAAAACTGGAATGTTATTAAATGAAAGGATAATTAATGATACTGCTTCAAAATTAAATACTTATACAATAACAAAAATTATTGACCCAGTAATGGTTACAAGAACTGGTTCTAAATTGCTTGAAGATTCTGCGATTAATGCTTATAAAAAACTTTTATTACCAATTGCAGATTTGGTAACTCCAAATATTTATGAAGCAAATCTACTTTCTGGTTTAGAAATAAGGAGTGAAGAAGATATCGAAAATTCCGCAAGAAATATTATTGGTCTTGGAGCTAAAGCGGTACTTATAAAAGGTGGAGGTTTAACAGATATGAAAGGGAAGGATTTTTTCCTTGACATAAATGGTAAAAAAGATTGGCTCTTTAATAATTTTATAAATACAGAAAATACCCATGGTAGCGGCTGTACTTTGAGTGCTGCTATTTGTGGTTACAAGGCTCTAGGTTTTGATCTGATTGATTCCATAAAAAAAGCGAAATTATTTGTTGAGAAATCTTTAGAAAATTCTTACAAAATAGGATCCGGTCCTGGTCCCTTAGGTCATCATTAATTATTTATTGAAGTGGAGTTAGAACCACCATTTTCTATAAGGCTTTTTTAAAAATAAGATTTCTTCAGTCTCCCATCCTCCCTCTAACCACTCAAGATGCTCAAGTAATAAAGACTCACTTTCACTTTTGCTTAATTGCCCAATTCTATTAGCAATACCATCGAACCTTACTTTCATCAATTCCTCAATCTTGATGTTATTCATAGGTTAAATAATAAATTTTTTCTACTCTTACTTGTATACATTTTCTTGTCAACGATTTAATTTTATTTGTTTACTAGTAGTTCTTAAATATGTATAAATTACAACTTTTTAAAATAGATAGTAATTAAGACTTATTCACATAGATTTAATTAAAGTCTAATTTATATAAAAATACTTTAACTATGAAAAAAGAAGAAACAGCAAAGCAAAAAACTATTTTAAATGTAGGCTATTGTGAAACTACCTCAGAATGGCTCAATAGAATCATTACTGAACTGGCAGATGAAAATAAAAATTTTGTAGATTTGTCTGTTATTTGCGCTTAATTTTTTAGAAAATATATTTTATTTTGATTTATTTTCAGTTAGCTTTTAAGTATAAGAGAAATTTAAAAAATATTTTGGTGATGTGAATTCTAATAAAAAAAACATAGAAATAATTAAACGATTCAATTTATCTCCTCATCCTGAAGGTGGATGGTTTAGAGAGATAGTAAGGAGTGAGAAAACTCTAATAAGGGAAGATGGCCAAAGTAGAAACTTTATTACGGGAATTTATTATCTTTTGGAGAGAGATGCAAAAAGTGCTTGGCACAGAGTAAAAAATGCTGATGAAATTTGGATTTATCTTAGGGGCGATCCTCTGAATTTATGGTGCCTAGATAATGATAATAAGTTAATAAAAAATTTAATTTTAGATTCCAATAATCCAGTAGAAATGATCCCATCTGGATATTGGCAAGCTGCAAAAAGTACAGGCGAATTTACTTTAGTGAGTTGTTGTGTTGGCCCGGGCTTTGATTTTAAGGATTTTGAATTACTCAGAAATACAAATCACACTTCTAGGTTGGATAAAGCAATTAATGATCTTATTTGAGACATTTTTTTGTTTATATTTTTGAAATTATCCTCTAGATTTATTAGGCTACTTAATCAATCTATATTTAATGAATCAAAATTTTGTCAAAACAATTGGTTTTAATGATGAACCAAGAAAAGATTCATACTTAGTGTGTGTAAATCAGGCTGATGGATTAAAAGGCATCCTTAATAGAGATTTTGTTGAATGGTCAAATTTTGATAGTTGGGAAATTATTTCAGTTCAGCAATGGATTTTTTCTAGAGCTTTGGAGGTTTTCAGAGGTAAGAAAATTGATATTAAATGCGACTGTTGTGAACATAATGATTTAATCCCAAATGATTTTGAGAGTATTAAAAAAGAAAAATGTTATGGTAAAAAAAGTGCTTACATGATCGAAAAAGTTGTAGATGAAATTGTATTAGCTAAGGCAAGAAGAGAAAGTGATGGAACATATTCTGCATAAGATTCATTAATATCTATGGAGTTAAAAATCTTTTACTCACCAGTGAAAATTGTCGGAAGAACCAATCGTTAAATTTCTAGTGGACATCTTATGGAACTTAAAGTGTACCGAATCACTGAACTCCTTTTCATCTGAGTAATTCACAAGATCTACTGGGTCGATGTTTTCATCGAACCATGCATCATATTCAATATGGTTTGGTTCAGCAAAAAAACTCATATTCAATTAATAGCTTCCAAAAAACGAATAAACGGTACATGCGCTACCAAATCAAAATTCTTAATTTTTAAATAATCCATATTTTTAACTTGGTCATCAATATTAGTTGCTAAAAAGATAGGAGAAATAACTTTAAATTCATGTCTCTCGATACAACCATGGTTTCTATCCATCCCCACTTCACAATCAAGGATGGGAAGATGGACCAGTGCATAGCTCTTTTAGAAGAAATTTTGGTACTGACAAAAGCTAATGAACCTGACTGCCTTTTTTTTAATATCACTACATGCGGGTCAGAAAAGGCTTATGTAAGAGAGGCATATAAAGATGGTGCCGCTGCTTTATTTCATCTCAAAAATATGGGACATATGATTCCCAAGCTTTTTGAAGTTTCAGATATAACTGTGCAGGTCCAAGGCCCCGCTAAGGAGATTGAACCCTTGAAGGAAATACTCCCAGACGCTGATTTCTATGAAGCAATATCTGGATTCTGATGTAGATTGTTTTTATTGACAGTCGATCGCTTGGGGCTTTTAGCCCCTTTTTTATTTAGGAATTCAAAATAAATTAATCTTCCCTCTACTTAAATCAAGTAACTTTATTTTATTATCAGCACAAATATTATTTTTATGGCATCAACTTTTTATATTGTTCATCATGAATTTAAGGCAGGAAAAGCTGAAAAATGGTGGGAAACAGCTTATGCAGCAATGTCACCGGGTGGTGGATGGGATGATGCGGTAGCAGCTAATAAAGAAAAAGGATTTTTTAACCATTCTGCAAATGCCGTAACTAAAACTGGTCCTCTATATTGTTTTTGGGAAGTAAAAGAGGGTATTTCAGCTGAGGAGTTTCAGGAGTTTATAGACGGTCCCTCTGGTCCAGGTTTCGGACAAGATGCTCTGATGAATATCTGTAAACCAATTGACACATCATTAATGAATGGACAAACACCTTATCCAGCAGTTTTTTCTTGATTATTGACAGTCTATCTAGAATAGGGAGCAATAAGCTCCTTTTTATGATGTCTCTTGAAACTACCGTTTTCACATTCAAAATTAGCGTCCCTTTTGAAGAATGGGCTGCGGTTTATGACAGCGAAGAAAATATACAAATGAATAAAGAGCGCGGAATTATTTGCTTATACAAAGGTGTAAAGAAAGATGATCCAACAAGTGTAATTCTTATTGAGCAGGGTGAAGAAGGTAAATCAATATCTATGTTCGAAGATCCTGCAGTGAAACCATTAATTGAGAGTGCAGGTCATATTTACGATTCAACGGTTATATCCAGTTATTTTTAAGTGAAAAGCTTAATTCTTCCAGCAATATTATTATTATTTTCTTTTTCTGCTCAAGCTGGTTTTCCAGAAGGTGAGAATGGATATGATCTAAAAAAAATTGAGGAGTCTTTTAGATTACCTTGTGATGAAATTGGAAATGATGATTGTATTGCAAGAGCATTAGGAGTTGGTGCCTGTACCTGGATATTTGGAATAAACAAAGAAAAAGAACCTGCGGAAGCTTTAAAAATTTCAGATGCTGTTTTAATTGCTCTTTTGAAAGGAAATAATCTTGATTTAAAATCAATGCTTGAAAAAGATGGATTAATTAAAACGAATATAAAAAAAGAAGCTTCTTATAGAATTAATTTCTGCAGAGAGGAAACAAAAAAAGCTATTCCAAAGTTAATTAAGAAATTACCAGAGGGTGTTGTATTGGATGAAGAGAGAATAGAAAATTTAACCAGAGTGTTTCCTCTGCAGTATTTAAGTATGTTTGAGCAATTTAGCAAATATAAGCAATGAAAAGTTTACTTTTGACTCCTATATTCAAACGTTTTAAAAAAAGTGCTTTTTTCTCATCACTTAATCAAAATACTTGTCCTGTTTATGATGCTGAAGAAATAAAAAAACAAGAACAACAAGAAGCTATTAGAAAGTTATACCCATAAAAAAAGGGCGATAGCTTCGCCCCAGTCAAAAAGCAGGATATTCCCCATTACCCGGCCTTTTTAAAATCCTAGCACTATATATAGTGTTTGTAAGTCATAAAAATTTGCTATTGGTGGAGTTGTTTGTTTCTAATTAATTTGTCATGATGGAAATCCCCATTACTCAGGCTCGCAAGAGTCTTTTTTTATGTCTAGTTTTGGATCAGACACTCCATTTATGCTTCTTGCAAAACTTAAAGTTAAGGAAGATAAAGTTGCAGAATACTTAGAAATTGCAGATAAGACAGATAAAGCTGTTGAAGCTGATGAACCAGGAATGCTCCATCAAACTTTTGATCAAGATCCTGATGATCCTCTTCGTTTCGTATGGTCAGAAGTTTATAAAAATGATGATGCTTTACTAGCTCATTTAGCTAATCCAGCATTAGGTGTTTATCTTGAGGCTCATGCTGAACTAGGAACTGATTTTGCTGTTGAATTTTACGGAACTGTGGGAGATAAAGTTATTGAAGCCATGAACGGAACAGGAGTTCCATATAAGATCTTTAAAACAAAATTAGGATATAGCAGAATTTAAGGATAAGAGTATTAACTAATTAATTCGACTAAATTATTAATAAGAATCTGAGTGCTAGAGGTAACCATAGACATAGAAGAAGCATTAGTAAAAGAGTAATAGCATGAATATTTGGGATGTATTGCTCTTTAAAAATTTGCGTCTTCATAATTTATCTCGCTTTCTTAAGTTTGATTTCTCTTCTAATAAGTAGAGCTATGACTACAACACACATATTCATTAGAAATACGTCTAATGGCATTTAATAAAAAAGTCTCTACTCAATTAATAGCAAGATTATTGATCTATGGTTTAGTAAATGAAAATTAAATTGAGATTCTATCAAGCATCAATACATCTTGAGCATGGATTGTATCTCTCTTATCTTCATCTTCGGGATCTTTATAAGATTCAATTTCAGCTTGAATTTTTCTCTTATAAACTCCCTTGATATAATCAATTTCTCTTCTTTCTTTATTTAGTATAGAAAATGGTGATCTTTTTAAGTTCATAACAATCTCCTTAAAAATTAGTTTTGATTAGCTCCAGTTTTTGTCAGATTCAACAAAGCTATCCAATGTTTGTTGATTTCTGATTTCTTCCTCAAGAAGTTCTTCCTCTGATCTTTCTTCAAGATCAGATTTATAATCTTCTTTTAGTTTGGATTTGGTAGACATTTGCTCATGACGACTACAACTATGTTCTAACTAGTCAGACAGGCCATCCGACTTATAAATATGTACGGTTTGAGGTACTCACATATACGGATAAAGGATCAACAATTGAATTTGAATATGGTTAAAATGTTATCAATTTGGATCAATCTTTCCCTTTAAAAATCATCAGAATTGGCAGATCAATAAGCATCAGTCTCCCATCGATTAGTAAGAAAGTATTAAGATTCATTTTTCTATTTCTTCGGAGATATTCCAACTAAAAGTTATCCCTTTTTTAATTGGGTCTTTTTTCATATCATTCATCTCTTTTCTGATTTTGTTGTAGTATGCCAACTCTTCTGAATCATCAGAACCAAGACCATAATTCATGGTTGCCGCAAGATATATTCTTTGCATCCTGTATGACGATAATGACATTTCTTATAACCATATTTTTAAATTCTAAAATATATAAAAGTTATTTAAGACTAATTAGTTTTATTGGGTTATACCCCCGCCCAGACCAGAAATCATGACCTCTCCCTTACCAAGCGAATTGAATTATTTTAATAAGAAATAATTATGCTCTAATTTCTGCTCTAATTCGTTTATATTTAGTGGTCTTAAAATTATTTTATTCTTTCAAATACTTATAAACTCAGTTATGGAGATACTTCTTGTTCATGCCCTCGTCGGGACTTGAACCCGAGACCTCTCCCTTACCAAGGGAGTGCTCTACCGCTGAGCTACAAGGGCAATTTAAAAGTGGGCCGGGTTGGACCAATCAAGACTGCCTGCAGCACAATGATTCTGAAGTGTGCACAATAAATTTAGATGGCCTGTCTATGGTTGTCAAATTATTTCTAGGGAGTGCTGTAATCATTCTTCAGTCCACTTTTTCATTGAATTGTTATTTGAAATTTTGATAATAATTTTTTATCTAGATATTCTATGAATAAGAAAGATTCTTTCTGAATTTAAAAGTCATGATAGATCTTAAAAGAAATAGTAAAAAAGAACCTGTAAAAGCCACTGGACTAAGGACTAGAGCATCTTCGTCTTATTCTCCTAATCAGAAAGAGGATTTCAAAATAAGTAGAGGACGGTTTTCCAATTTTTTAACCTGTAAAAGATGTTTTTACTTGGACAGAGTAAAAGGTCTAGACCCACCTGGAACGCCTGGATGGACTTTAAATGAAACTACTGATTTGCTCTTAAAAAAAGAATTTGATTATTGCAGAGAAAGACAAATTCCACATAGATTATTTATCGATAATGATTTAAGTCATCTAGTTCCTTTTGATCATCCTGAGATGGATGATTGGCGTAATTCTCTCCATAAAGGATTAATGCTTCGTCATAAGGACACAAACATAATCTTGACGGGAGGGGTTGATGATATTTGGCAGCATAAGATTACAAAGCAATTAATAGTTGTTGATTACAAATCACAGGCAAAACTTGGGAGAGTAGATAAACAAGATTATCTTGATGATCCGTATCATGAAGGCTATAAAATCCAAATGGATTTCTATGCATATCTTCTAAAAGGGATGGGATTTAATGTCCATAAAACATCCTATTTTTTAGTTTGCAATGCAAAAAGAGATGATGAAGAATTTAATAAAAGAATGAATTTTGACGAATATTTAGTTCCTTATGATTGGAATATTGATTGGATTGAGGAAGAAATAGATTCAATGGTTTCTTTGATGAATAATGACCAGATCCCGGAACCAAATCTATCCTGTAAAAATTGTGCTTATTCCGAGCAATATGCAAAGTTGGTTTGTAATCCTGTAAAAGATAATAAGGAGATTCAGGGAAATCTTTTTTAGTCTAATTTATTCCTTTGCTGTATCTGCCTCGTAATACAAATATACTTCTTGCGGGAATTTTTTTTATTTGGCAATATTAGTAACCGACTCCTAAATTGGCACATCAACATAAGATGTTTCCCTTAATGGCCAGATAGAACTGAAGGAATAAAAGTCAGGGATTTTCTAATATTTTTCTTTCGGTTCAGCTATTAAAAAGCTCCTACACACATACTGATAGACAATGAAAATTATCAAGATACTCAGGTCGCTGCCAGGCGATTCCCTGGGCGTTATACGCCGCACCCCGCCACTTGTATTCGCAATGGCAGTCTTATCTCTCGGAGGTTTTATAGGCGCCTCCACGGTCCTTGTGAGAGGGTTCAGAACGGTTGAGAATACTATCACTGTTACAGGTGCTAGTACAGAGAGTTTTGAGAGTGATATTGCAAAATGGACTGTACAGGTAAAGACCTCAGGTAAAACCCAAATTGACTCATTTACCAAGCATAAGCAGTCAATTAATAAGACAATGGAATTCCTTAAAGCCAATGGAATTGAGGATAGTGTAAAGCAGGATGTTTATCTTGGACCTGCGAGTATCAGTGAATATAAAACCAAGCATCCAAAGACTAATGAAATCATTAGAACTGAATGGATTACTTATCAGAATATTGAGATTGAAAGTAGGGATGTTTATAACATCCAGAAGACTCATAGTCAGATAACAGAATTGCTTGGTAAAGGGGTAAGGGTGAAACCAAGC
The DNA here is from genome assembly GCA_902539115.1 of uncultured Prochlorococcus sp. Classification (GTDB taxonomy): domain Bacteria; phylum Cyanobacteriota; class Cyanobacteriia; order PCC-6307; family Cyanobiaceae; genus Prochlorococcus_A. The sequence continues at coordinate 105,301 of CACBHP010000001.1, forward strand.
CGTCCTGAATTCACCTATTCAAAGCTGGCTGATAAACGAGTTGATATGCTAGCTAAGGCAGCAAAGGATGCAAGGGTTAGGGCTGAAGCTATCGCTCTTCAGGCAGGCTCTGAAGTGGGTGGTTTAAAGAGAGTGAATACTGGAGTTTTTCAGATAACTGTTCCTAATTCCACGAAGGTAAGTAGCTGGGGTTCTTATGACACTTCAACTATCAAGAAAGATATTACTGCCGTAATGGGAGTAACTTTTGCTGTTAAGAAGTAACTTAGGTTGTCTTCTTTTTGCCTTTAAGAATCATCAACAAAGGCAGACCAATAAGCATCAGACTCCCATCAATTAATAAAAAAGTATTCAGGTTCATTTATTCATTCTTTCTGGGGTATCCCAATTTAAGGGTATCCCTTTTTTTATTGGGTCTTTTTTCATATCATCCATTTCTTTTCTGATCTTATTGTAGTAGGCCAACTCTTCTGGATCATCAGAACCAAGACCATAATTCATGGTCGCTGCAAGATAAATTCTGTGCATCCGGTATGACGATAGTGGCATTACTGAAGACAATCTCTATTAAATATATCTGAATTTAAGGTAAAATGCTGACCTCTGAGATCTTAGTCATACCAGTCAATTGGGTAACCCCATCATAAAACACGGGAAGAGGGGGTACAAAGACAAGATATTGAGTGGGGACTACTTACTGGATGTGTGTAAATCATCATTGTAAGTACTGAAAATAAACCACTCTCAACTACAACTAAACTACTTATATCTGATACGTGGGTATGTGTGTAAACACATAATGCACGTACTGTATATAGGTACCTATAGGGTGATGGTGAGTATATTATTTAAAACTGATTGGTTAGATGAGCAGTGAAGTAATACATAAGGTAAGTGAGCAGAGATCAAGGAATATGTCTGCCATTAAATCTAAAAATACAAAGCCTGAAATCAAGGTAAGAAAAGTTCTACATTCTATGGGATATAGATTCAGACTTCATTTAAAAGATTTACCGGGGTCTCCAGATATCGTTCTCCCAAAATTTAAAACTGTTATATTTGTCCACGGATGTTTCTGGCATAGGCATGAGAATTGCAAGTATGCCTCCACTCCAAAAACAAGGCAGGAATTCTGGAACAAAAAATTCGAAGAAAATATAAAAAGGGATTCAGAAATTCAGGATAAAATAAAAAATCTCAATTGGAGATCTGTTGTTATCTGGGAATGTGAAACAAAAAATATAGAAAATTTAAGAGATAAAATAATTGATGTTTTTAGTTAATAAATTGGTTGACTTTATAAATCTCGGTGCCATATTAAATAAGAATTTAAGAGAAGAAAGATTCAAGAATCTCAAGTTAGCAAATTAAATATTTTACAAAAGCAGTTTGATTTTGTTGATCTTTTTGCAGGCATAGGTGGCTTTAGAAAAGGTTTTGAATCAATTGGTGGAAATTGTGTTTTTACAAGTGAAATAGATAGATTTGCACAACAAACGTATAAAGCTAATTTTGAAATAGATCATGAACTGGCTGGAGATATAAGAGAAGTAGATACAAAATCTATCCCTAGTCATGATGTCCTCCTTGCAGGATTTCCATGTCAGCCATTCAGTCTTGCAGGAGTAAGTAAAAAGAATTCACTTGGTAAATCTCATGGCTTTGATTGCAAGATCCAGGGAACTTTATTTTTCGAAATAGCGAGAATTCTTGAGTACCATAGACCCAAAGCATTTCTATTAGAAAACGTAAAAAATCTGAAAAGTCATGATAAAGGTAAGACCTTTAAAACTATTCTTGATGTATTAAAAAATAAGCTTGGTTATAAAGTTCAATATCGTGTAATAAATGCAAAATCTTATGTACCTCAAAATAGGCAGAGAATTTATATTGTCGGTTTTAGGAAAGAAAACAATTTTAATTTTGATGATTTAATTATTCCTGATATTTCTAAAGGTCCAACATTATCTTCAGTTCTTCATCCAGAAGATGGATCCGAAACTTTTGAAGAACCATATACTATTCCTAATCTTTCAAAAGTAAATGAGAAATACACCATCACAAATAAATTATGGGACTATCTAAAGATGTATGAAAAAAAACATAGAGCCAAAGGTAATGGATTTGGTTTTGGCTTATGCAAGCATGAAGATGTAGCTAGAACTTTGTCTGCCAGATATCACAAAGATGGTGCTGAGATATTGATATATCAGGGAGATGAAAAGAATCCAAGAAGACTAACTCCAAGAGAATGCTCGAGGTTGATGGGGTTTGATAAAACTGGAGAGTCAAATTTTATAATTCCAGTTTCTGATTCTCAGGCGTATAGACAATTTGGTAATTCAGTAGTTGTTCCTGTTATTGAGGAAATTGCAAAAGCTATGAGTGGATATATTAATCAAAAAGATATTGTGAAAGAAAAAATCACATTACCAATCTGTGCTTAAAAATAGATTTGTTAGAGGAAGAACAAATAATACAAAATGATTTTTAAAAATAGAGTAATATTTTCCAAATTTATATGATTATT
>CACBHP010000002.1 GCA_902539115.1 uncultured Prochlorococcus sp.
GCAATTATGTTGTGCAGCCGTTCTTGACTCCTCAAGACCATTAAAGAATGGACAAAAAAGAGTTGATGACTTTAAAAGATTAATTAATCGATATGAAATTAACTACATATAAACCAAAAGACTCAATGATACGTTTACTTATTGCATCAATTCTTTTTTTTATTCCACTAGGAGGTTTTGCTGATGAAAAGCAAAGAGAAATTGAGAATGAAGCTTTAAATCTTGTTATTAAAAAATATGGAAAAGGCTTAGAAAATAGTTTAAAAGGAACGGGAGTAACTCCCAGTTATCGAAGTTGGTATGAAAATGATTGTTTTGTAAGTATTGCTGCAGGTACATACCAAGAAGATACTTGGTCGGCAATGAAATGGTTTAGTGTTAATCTCTGTTCTGAATCAGCTGAAATAATGGAAAGTGAATGAAGGAAATAAGACGCCTATTAGTTTTGCAGCATTTAGAAATAGAGGGGCCAGGTCTTTTTGAACAATTTGCTAAAGAAAGAGATTTAAAAATCGAAATTATTCGTTTAGATAAAAAAAATGATCTACCTCAAACCAAAAAAGGTGACTTAATTTTAATTATGGGTGGACCAATGGGAGTTAAAGATATTGGAAGAGATAGATATCCATGGCTTAAGTCAGAAAGAGATTTTATAAAAAAAGAAATAAAAAATGAGAGACCTATAATCGGTGTTTGCTTAGGTGCCCAGTTGCTTGCGAGTGCTGCTGGAGGAGATGTAGAAATTCTTAAATGTGGATCACCTCCAAAAGCAGTACCAGAAATTGGATGGTCTCAAATTTTTATTGATAAATCAAATAAAGACTTTAAAGCACTTTTTGAAGACCCTTTTCATGTACTGCATTGGCATGGAGATAGAATTTTATTGCCTAATAAAGCAGTACTCATTGCTAGTAGCGCACGTTGTAAGGAACAGTTCTTTAAGATTGGTGATTTTGCTTACGGCTTGCAATTCCATATAGAGACAACGGGGGGAATGATAAATAAGTGGATTAAAGAAGATAAAGAATTTATCCTTAAAGGATTGGGCTCAAATGGTCAGGAAATTTTAAAAGAGGAGAATAAAAAATATATTGATAAAACTTTTTTTAAAAGAAAGCTTCTAATAAGTAGATTATTTGAATTATTAGATAATTAAAAAGGAAATAATCTCATTAAAAAAGGGCTTGATAAAGCCCTGAAAAAGATTTAGAAAGGATTTTTACTAGAAAATTCCTGGAAGAATTTGACCAGTAAAATAGTAGGCTCCTACAAGAGCAAACATTCCAAGCATTGCTGCTTTACCGTTAAGCTTTTCAGCTTTTTCGGTCATGATTTTTTTTGCGAATTCCATAATAAAGTGAAATATACTATATCTAAAAATTAATTATTCAAATTCTATAATGAAGTAGTGTTTCATACCTAAATCACTTTTTTTCTAAGAATTTTATTTTTAATTTATTTTTCATTAATAGTATTAGAAATTTAAGAACCTAAAAGAGCTTTGCACTCCAGCATTTCTTTAGTAGCCGCTGATTTATTTGATCTCAACGAAATAATATCTGCTAAAAAGTTTGCATCATCTTTTACTCCACAAAAACGTCCTGAGCCCCATGTATAAAGCCAAGGTAAACCAAGAAAATACAACCCAGGAGATTGTGTTACACCTCTTTCATGAACTGGGATACCAGCTCCGTCAAAAACTGAGACATCTACCCAACTAAAATCACTTTTATAGCCTGTACACCAAATCACTACTGCTAAGTTTTTGCATTCAAGTTGAGTGCCTTTGAAATCTTCAGTTGGTTGCCAACATGGAACATATATTTCTTCTTTAGGAGCATCTATATTATTTTTTGAAATCCACTCATCAATACTATTTCTTATTCTGCAATAAACAGAATCTGCTCCATCAAGATTTTTTGAAAGATCATTTGAGAATTGAATATTATCAATAGTTAAATCTTTAAGTCGCCCATGAAGACTCATTCCTTCTTTTGCTCTCTTTCTAAGGTCTATTTCTCTTCCGTTATCTCTTCCAGTTAAATAATGATTAGTTTTATTCCTTACACTTTTAGGATCATCGTGTTCACCAATAGGCATTGAATAATAACCCATTCTGTCCAGCCAATCTACAACATCTCTTCCTCTATACCTTCTGGGAGATCTTGGAGCACTCCCAACACTTAGATGGACTTTTCTTTTTTCAAAAAAAAGATCTTCAGCTATTTGACAACCTGATTGACCACTACCAACAACTAGGACAGGTCCGTCCGGTAATGAATTTGCATTTTTATATTCTCTCGCATCAATTTGCAGGATATTAGTTGGTAATCTCTCAGAAAGAGGATGTCGGTTCGGAACATGATAAGCTCCAGTTGCTATAACAACTTGATCAGCTTCAAAATTTCCACGGTTAGTTGAAATAAAAAACTTATCATTTTTTTTAATTAAGTGTTTTACTTCAATCCCTTCAAGAATATCAGCCTTTACAAATTCAGAATATTTTTTTAAATACTTAACTATATTTTCTTTATCCATAAACCCATTAGGATCTTTACCAGAATATTGATAATCAGGAAGTGTGCATTGCCAATTTGGGGTCACAAGGCAGAAAGAATCCCAACGTTGTTCTTTCCAAGAAAACCCAACATAATTTTTTTCTAAGATAAGAGGTTTTATTCCTTTTTTTTGTAGTGAATGAGCAATAGACAACCCTGCTTGTCCCGCACCAATGATAATGACAGAACATTTAGCAGAAATTTGATTTAAAAATTCTTCAGCCATCTTTTTATTTATTAATATAATTTTGTCATGTTTATGAGATTTAATTTGTTATCAAACTCACTAAAAATTTTTTTTATCTGAAATCTTAAGTTAACTAATTTGGTGATATCGGTTACATTCTTTTTGAAAATCAAGTCAGAAAATAGTCAAAGTTTTTTAAAAATTTCATGCCCTCCGTAACTCGTCCCGCGAATCAGCCTGGAGAATTCTTAGTTGATTATGAAGAAAAAGTATTCCCAGATGTTAAAGCCGAACCAGGTGAGAAAGCTTTACTAACTTTTCATACTGTCGCTTTTGAGGGATCTATTGGTCTTGTTAATCTTTTGCAAGCTAGTCGTCTTATAAACAAGGGTTTTGAAACTTCAATATTGCTATATGGACCTGGAGTGACTTTAGGACTACAAAGAGGCTTTCCAAAACTTGGAGATGCAGCATTTGATGGTCATCTAAACTTTAATGCTCGCTTAGAAAAATTTATGGGTCAAGGCGGTAAAGTTTATGCCTGTCGATTTGCATTACAAGCTTTGTACGGACATGGAGAAGGAGCTCTTACTCCGGGGATAAAACCAATAAGTCCTTTAGATGTACTCGATATCGTTTTAATGCATCGCAAAGAAGGAGCATTTATTTTAGATACTTGGACTCTGTAAAACATAAGATCCAATAAAATGACTAAAACATTTAAAGTAGCTGCTGCTCAAGTTAGACCTGTACTTTTTGACTTAAATGGTTCATTAAATAAAGTTCTTCTAAAGATCGAAGAGGCAGCTACAAAAGATGTAAAGTTGATAGTCTTTCCAGAAACTTTTCTTCCTTACTACCCATATTTTTCATTTGTAGAGCCGCCAGTTCTAATGGGTAAATCTCATATGAAGCTATATGAGCAAGCAGTAGAAATCCCGGGTCCAGTTTCAGACATAGTTGGTAAATCAGCTAAAAAAAATAACATTCAAGTTCTTTTAGGAGTTAATGAACTTGATGGTGGAAGTTTGTACAATACTCAAATTCTTTTCAACGAAAAAGGTGAAATTGTTTTAAAAAGAAGAAAAATAACTCCTACTTTTCACGAAAGAATGATTTGGGGTCAAGGCGATGGTTCTGGCTTAGAAGTTGTAGATACTCAACTTGGCAAGATAGGATCTTTGGCTTGTTGGGAGCATTATAACCCTTTAGCTAGATTTGCTCTTATGGCTAAAGGTGAACAAATACACTGTGCTCAATTTCCTGGTTCATTGGTTGGTCCAATATTTACCGAGCAAACTGCAGTCACAATGAGACACCACGCATTAGAGGCTGGCTGTTTTGTGATTTGCTCAACAGGATGGTTAGATCCAGAAGATTATGAAAAGATAACGTCCGAAACCAATCTTCACAAAGCATTTCAGGGAGGATGTCACACAGCAATTATCAGTCCAGAAGGTAAATATTTAGCAGGACCACTTGATGATGGAGAAGGATTAGCAATAGCAGAAATTAATTTATCACTTATTACTAAAAGGAAAAGAATGATGGATAGTGTTGGTCACTACAGTCGTCCAGATCTTCTTTCTCTAAAACTAAATACATCCCCTAACAAGGTATTTGAGATGACAAATAAGAAAAATTTAATACCAAAAGATCTAACTGCAAAAGACTATTTAGAGGAAATAAATCATGTCTGATATAGGTAAAATTATTACTGAGTTGCAAGTTAATGGGATAAGTTCTACTCCTAAAAAGGGCAACAGGGGTAGAAAAGGAGGAGCTGGTCCATCGGACCATAGAGCTTTAACAATTGAAGGGAAAACTGTAATGGTACCGGTTTATAATCACGTATCTAAAAATTCTAATTATAAACTTTCAGAGGTGCCTGACGGACAACTTATTCTCCAGAATAGTGAAGATTCGAACATCAAGGAATTATCCACCACAAAAGAACCAAATTTTTATTCTTTAAAAACAAAAGACGGTATACCTTATAAATCGATTGCTCTTCTTCATAGCAAGGATGTATTAGCCACAACTATTCTTCAAAAATGTATTCGTTTCAGAAAAAGAGAAGAATCTTGCCAGTTTTGTGCAATAGAACAATCTTTGGAAAACGAACAAACCATCGTAAGAAAAACTCCAAATCAAATAGCTGAAGTTGCAGAAGCAGCTGTAAGACTTGATGGAATAAAGCAATTAGTAATGACAACAGGGACCCCTAACAGTAGCGATAGGGGAGCGAGAATAATGGCAGAAGCAGCTAAGGCTGTTAAGGCTAAAGTTGATCTTCCAATCCAAGGTCAATGCGAACCGCCTGATGATCCTATTTGGTTTCAAAAAATGAAAGACTCAGGTGTAGATAGTTTAGGCATGCATTTAGAGGTTGTAGAGGAGGAGATAAGAAAAAAAATTCTTCCCGGCAAGTCTGAAATTTCTCTTGAAAGATACTATAAATCTTTCGAAGAAAGCGTAGCAGTATTTGGAAGAGGAGAAGTTTCTACATATCTATTAGCCGGATTAGGTGATAGCAAAGAATCTCTAATAAATTGCAGTAAAAAATTAATATCTATAGGAGTTTATCCTTTTATAGTTCCATTTGTGCCAATAGCAGGAACTCCTCTAGAACATCATCCCTCCCCAAGTACTGATTTCATGATTGATATTTATCAATCAGTTTCGCATTTACTAAATGAAGGCAACATAAAATCTGATGAAATGTCAGCTGGTTGTGCCAAATGCGGTGCCTGCTCAGCTTTATCCCTTTTTGAGAGTTAAAAAATTATGTTTTTTATTGACCCCTCAAGCCAGGATATAGGCAGAAGCTTTAGCTCTGCGCCTTACTATTTCACACCCTCTGTAAGATCAGGTATCGGGATTGAAGAAGAAGATTTCATGCTATCTCCAAATTCAAATTCAGAAAACTTTTCATTTCATTTGCTTGAAGATAATTCTCCCCTTTTCAAAGACTACTGGGAATTACGAAAGAAAATATTTTGCGAGGAACAAAATATTTTTGCTGAATCAGATATTGATGAAATTGATCGAGTTGCGTACCCAATAGTTTCTTTGAATTATGGATATGGCACTCAAGAGAGAGTCGTTGGAGTAGTAAGAATTTACGAAACAGAAAAAAGACAATGGTACGGTGGGAGACTAGGTGTTGATTCTACTTTCCGTAAATTCAACCAAATAGGAAAAGGATTGATCTGGAAAGCAGTAACTACAGCAAATGGATGGGGATGCGATCAATTTTTAGCCACTGTTCAGATACAAAATGTAAAGTTTTTTAGACGACTCAAATGGAATTCAATTAAACAAATTGAAATCAAAGGAATAAAACATCACTTAATGGAGGCTGACTTAAATTATTACAAGCCATCAAAATTAAGCAGGCCAGGCTCATATTTAGTGAAAAAGTGATCACAAAAAATGTTAGATAAACTTATCAAAAAATTACAAACACATAGTGGTATTGAATCTAAAAAAGATATTCAAAGTGCTGCAAAAACTTTCTCACATAGCCCGTTCAGTGAACTTGGCAAATCTGCAATGCTTGGAGATGATGCTGCAGTAATCCCTAAACAATCAGGTTTGTTATTAATGGCAAGTGAAGGAATTAGTCCAAGCTTGGTAGAAAAAGAGCCGTGGTTCGCAGGCTGGAGCAGTGTATTGGTAAATATCAGTGACATTGTTGCGATGGGCGGTAAACCTCTAGCTTTAGTTAATAGTATTTGGAGTCATAAAAATGATTTAGAAAAACATAATCAAATTCTTTCTGGCATGAGTTTTGCGTGTGAAAAATTTAATGTCCCAATGGTTGGTGGTCACTCAAATCAAAAAAGTCCTTATACTGCTTTATCAGTATCAATTCTTGGACTGGTAGATGGTCCTATTCTTTCTTCAAGATTCGCAGAGTCTGAAGATGAATTATGGATAATAGCAAACAAGGATGGATGCTTTTTTAAAGATTATCCCTTTTGGGATGCAGCTACGAAAGCATCTGCAACTTTACTTAGAAAACATTTTTCATTGATACCGTTTCTTGCTAAAAAAAATATCATTCATGCGGTCAAAGATATAAGCATGGGCGGTATAACAGGTACTGCAGTTATGTTTGCTGAATCTGCAGGAAAAACAATTGTAATTGATCTTGAAAAAATTCAACGCCCTAAAGGAGTAACAGAATTCGACTGGCTTACTTGTTTCCCCAGCTATGGTTTTCTTTGTGCTATCAAGCCATCTAAAGCTAATTTTTTAAAGGAAGCTTTAAGAGCATATGAAGAACTAATTTGCTGTCATGTCGGCAACTTTAAAAACGGGAATAGCAGTGTTTATATCAAAAATTCAAATGGAGCAAAATTGCTTTGGGAGGAAGATACTCCTCTCACTGGATTTACTCATACAAATTAAATCAATAATGCTCCAATCAACTAGAATTTTCATATAAAAACAAAGGAAACTAATTTAAAAATGCCAGAAATTAATTTTCAAATAAATTTACCTGACGGTAAAAAAGCATCTCTATATTCACCTTCTACAGTAATTTTAGAATATTTGAAACCTGGAGATTCCTTGAAAATTTCAGATTTTAAGTCTCTTGCTATTCAAGCTTTGCATAAAGCTTCTGAAAAAGTCAGAGCAAAATATGGTTTTGCGTGTACTAGAACATTAGAAGAAGAAGAAAAAATACTAAGTTGGATTTCTAATTATGATCCTGACCAACTTATTTCAATATCAATGGAATAAGCTATTCAAAATTAGATTTACTTAAGAAAATAGAAGCCTAAATCAAGCGTTTCCTATCTAGACCTAATTATCAAAACTTTTAAAAAAGTATTTTTTTCTCATCTCTTAAACAGAATACTTGCCCATTTATGATGCCAAGAAAATAAAAAAGCAATTTCAAAAAACAACTTTTTAAAAAAATATGTCACGATTATGTTACATTTATGTTGTAAATATCTTGAAGATAACTTAATTTCGGCCTAATACTTTACATTTGTTAATAGTAGTGTTACATTAATTAACAATTACAAAACTTCAATGGCTAATTCAAACGTTACTACTGAATCAGGCGGCAGACAGAACATGTTTCCTACTGAAACACGTCCTTATATAGATGAGTCTGTTTCATATGATAGCTATCCACAAAATGCAGAAAAAGTTAATGGTCGTTGGGCAATGATTGGCCTTGTTGCATTAGTAGGTGCCTACGTTTCAACTGGACAAATTATTCCTGGCATTTTTTAATGAGTCCACTTTCAGGTTTTTTAGTCGTAATTGTATTATTTACAGTCACCCTCGTTGCTTACCTAACTAAGCATTTTCATAATGAAAATTTAAACTATTCATCTTCTAATCAAATGAAAAACACAAACACTAAAGTCAAAACAATCGAAAAAGAAAAAGTTGTTGCTGAAACTCTCAACGGAAGATTCGCAATGCTTGGACTAATTGCTGCTGTTGGAGCATATCTAACAACAGGTCAAATAATTCCTGGTTTTGTTTAAAACAAACTATTTAATAAACCTATAACTCAGAAAAAATGGAAAATTCAAAATCAACTTATTGGCAAAACGCCGAAAGAACTAATGGAAGAATGGCAATGATGGGCTTATTTGCATTAGTTGTAAATTATGGCTTATTCGGCTGGATAATACCAGGAATTTTTTAAAATGAACTTAGGCTTACTTTTTCTTAAAGTAAATACTTTGGGAGTTATAACTTTTTCTGAACTTGATTGGATAACTAACCATCAATCTGAATTTTCAAGACTAGATATGGCTTTAGTTATTAAAATCGGCCGTCTTATGGATTCTGGAGTAATTGAAATTGATAATAGATTACCTGTTTAACTTTTAAAATATTAATAGTCATTAGTGTTTGTTAATACGGATACTTACAAACACTTTTTTTATTAGAAAAAATAATTGTAAAAAAAAGAGATTATTTGTTAGCTAAAAACAATTTCTAAATTTCCTAATTCTTACATGAAAATTTTAAGTAAGTTCACAGACTTTAACTGATTAATTTTTATAGTAAATACGTAAAAATACTTTTTTATTTATCTTTTTAAACCACCTCTTTTTATCCATAGGAACCATGTAACCCAAAAAGGAGGGAGAAATCTGATTAAAAAAGAAATTTTATATACATAGAATGGGGCATTTTGACTTTGAAATAAATTTATCAAAAAGGAAGATATAGCTATCCAGAGTAAAATTATTAATATATTTGCTCCCAACAAAGCAAACTTATTTTGTTTAAATATTTTTGGCATAAGGTAAAATTTTTATATTATTAATATTAAATAATCTCGGAAAATAAATTATACATTTTCAAAAAAACTTTAAATTTAAAATCCATATCCAAATAAAAAAAATACTAAACTTTAATCCCTCTCCAAATAATATTCCAAAAGCAATAGGAGGCGAAAATATTAAAAAAAGAATAGAGAATAAACTAAATAAAGCAAATGATCCTCTTAAAAAAAAATTCTTTCTTTTTGTTCTTCTTAACTTTTTTACGGTATTCCACTCCCATTCAATAAACTTGTAGAACTTTTCTGATAATAAGAACAAATACTTCATTGAATATTATTAATTTCTATCGGCTTTTCCTATTTATAAAATTAATTTCTCCTGTTAGCAATAAACTTTATCCCCTTCGTCAGAAATATAGTAAATTCTATTTTCTGAACTTACAAAGAAAGTTAATCCCTTATATTGTGATCTTCTAAATTTACCTAATCTAAGTTTATGTAAATCCCAATTATCTGTACTTATATCAGGATTAAATTCTTTTTCTTTTAAGAACGGTAAATAAGGTGGACTAATTGTTGTTTTTTTGTCTAACCTTCTGTTTCGTTTTGAATAAAAAAATAATGGAAATAAAAGTACAAAAACAACAATCAGCGAAAAAAGAATTAATAATATATTTGTCATTGTCTCTTTCTCTAATTTAAAAACTTTTTTGGGAAATCAAGAACTTTTTACACTAAATTTTTTAGTAAGTAAAAAATCCTATTTTTATATTCTTGTATTTTTGAATACTTATCAAGGGTGTACTTAAATCGGATTATAAAGTCAGTCGCATTTTCAACATGACTCAAAATTCCATGAATACTCCTTATGCAAAAAGAGTAGCTGAAAAATTTAGAGAGGCTCAAAACTACTTAAAAACTAACGGCTTTAGTAGATCAACTAAACATCTACTGGAAGATATTGAAAATTCTGTTGAAAGATAATAATGCCAATCCCCCCTCACTTACCACAATTACAATACGGCTACGATGATGGCTTTACAACCATTGTTTTTGGATTAATAGTGAGTTGCTTAGGATGTATCTTAATTTTATTAATTTCATTTTTTGAATTTAAATTCAAAAAGCAAAATAGTAAGCCCTAAAAGACTGACTAAACATTAAATAAGAACTCCATTACATCTCCTTCATTTACAACATATTCCTTCCCTTCACTTCTTAATAAACCTTTAGTTTTTGCATTTGCAATTGAACCAGAATCAACTAAGTTTTGATATGAAATGGTTTGAGCTCTAATAAATCCTTTTTCAAAATCAGTATGAATTACTCCTGCTGCCTGTGGCGCAGTCATGCCATCTTTTATGGTCCATGCTTTTGTCTCCTTTTCTCCGGTAGTGAAATAAGTTTTTAATCCCAATAATTTATATGTTGATCTAATTAAAGAACTTAATCCCCCTTCTTCTACTCCTAAACCCATAAGGTAGTCTTTTTTATCTTCTTGTTCTAACTCTATTAATTCAGATTCGACTTGCGCTGATATTTTTATACATTCTGTATTTTCATTGCTTGCAAAACTTTGAACTTTTGATGAGAAATCATTACCTTCAGCCAAATCATTTTCATTCAAATTTGTTGCATAAATAATTGGTTTAGCAGTAAGGAAGCCTAGTTGCTTAATTATTAAATTTTCTTCTTCACTCAAAGAAATTGATCTAACTGAAACGCCTTTCTCAAGCTTTTCTTCAATTTTTTCTAGTAAGGTGTCTTCTTTTGCTGCCTCTTTACTAGTTCTAATCTGTTTTTTAATTCTTTCTCTTCTTTTTTGGAGTTGAGATAAATCAGCTAAATTCAATTCCAGATTAATTATCTCAATGTCATCCAAGGGATCTACCTTTCCAGAAACATGAATTACATCACTATCTTCAAAGCACCTTACAACATGAACTATTGCATCAACCTCCCTAATATTTGATAAAAATTTATTTCCCAAACCTTCGCCTTTACTAGCTCCTTTTACGAGTCCTGCGATATCTACAAATTCGATTTTTGTTGGGATGATATTTTGGCTAGAACTTAAATTACCTAACTCTTGCAACCTTTGATCTGGGACTGAAACTATGCCTTTATTAGGTTCTATAGTACAAAAGGGGAAATTAGCCGCTTGAGCCTTAGCATTTTCTACAAGTGCATTAAATAGAGTTGATTTTCCAACATTTGGTAATCCAATAATACCTGCTTTTAACATTTGAAAAAAATTATGGAAAAATTATCAAGAAAACATCTTCTAGTAATATAGTATCTACTTAACCAATCTTGGATAAGTTAATTATAATCGTTTTGATTATTTATTTAGTTCCTAAATATTCTCTACTTCTGCTTTTAAAAAGAAATGTTCGATTTAATAAAAAAAAATATAAATCTAAGAAGTGGAATTATATTGCTTTCTCTAGCTATATTTTTCGTTTATATAACCAATTCCTTCAAGAAAAATAAGTCAAAAGATATTTCTGATTTTGTAGTTCAAGTGGAAAAAGGAATCCTCTCAGATTCAATAAATACTAGTGGTGAAGTAAAAGCAATAAGGACAAGCAATATTGGGCCTCGGAAGCAAGGCGTAATAAAAGAAATCAAAGTAGATGAGGGCGATCTTGTAAAAAAAGATCAGGTTTTAGCTTCTCTTGATGATGATGATTTTATCTATAAAATTGAAGAACTTGAATTAAATTTAGAAAAACAAAAATCTGAATTTTTAAGAAGGGAATATTTATATCAAGAAGGTGCGGTAAGTAAAGAAGACTATGAAAGTTACAAAAATAACTACAACATTAGTAGCGCCAAACTTAATGATGCAAAAGCTGAAAAAAGTTTCTATCTAATTAAAGCTCCTTATGGAGGAAAGATAACTGCAAAATATGCCGAGATAGGATCTTATGTCACACCAAGTACAAACTTAAGTTCAGATCCTAAAACCAAAAACTTTATTTTTGAACTATCAGAGGGTCTTGAAATTGTTGCCAAAGTTCCTGAGAGTGACATTGGCAGAATAAAAATAGGTCAAGAAGCCTCAGTAAGAATTGAGGCTTATCCCTCAAAAAAATATAGTGCCATAGTTAAAAAAATAGCTACAAGAGCTGTAAAAGATAATAATGTAACTTCATTCGAAGTAACTTTGAATTTTAAAGATATTTCTGAAGAAATTAAAATTGGAATGACTGCAGATCTTGAATTTAGAGTCGAAGGTAATGAAGAAAAAATCCTAGTGCCAACAGTTTCTATTGTCACAGAAAAAGGTGAAAAAGGAATTTTGAAAGTTGATAAAAACAATTCTCCCAAATTTGAAAAAATCGAAATTGGTATTAGTAGTGGAAACAAAACTTCAGTCATTGATGGATTAGAACCTGGAGAGCAAATCTTTATTGATATTCCACCTTGGGCTAAGAAGAGAAAATGAGTTTAAAATATGGAAGCTCAAAAAAACCAATTCTACTTTTAGTCGATGGCCACTCACTTGCTTTTAGAAGCTTCTATGCATTTAGCAAAGGGATTGATGGAGGTTTAACTACCAAAGAGGGATTTCCAACAAGTGTCACTTATGGATTTCTAAAAAGTCTTCTGGATAATTGCAAAAATATTAGTCCTGAGGGTGTTTGTATTACGTTTGATACCGAAAAACCAACTTTCAGACATGAATTAGATCCAAATTATAAGGCAAATAGAGATGTAGCACCAGATGTTTTTTTTCAGGATATTGAACAACTAGAAATCATCTTAGAAGAAAGCCTTAATTTACCAATTTTTAAATCTCCAGGATACGAAGCAGATGATCTCCTAGGCACAATTGCAAATGATGCTTCTTCTAAAGGATGGTGCGTGAATATTCTTTCTGGAGATAGGGACTTATTTCAATTAGTAGATGATCAAAAAGATATTTATGTACTTTATATGGGTGGTGGTCCATATGCGAAAAGTGGTAATCCAACTCTTATGAATGAAAATGGAGTAAAAGAAAAATTAGGTGTTGCGCCAGAAAGAGTAGTTGATCTTAAAGCCCTAACTGGTGATAGTTCTGATAATATTCCAGGTATTAAAGGGGTAGGTCCGAAAACTGCAATTAATCTACTAAAAGAGAACGACACTCTTGATGGAATCTATCAGGCTTTGGACAAGATTCAGCAGAACAACGATAAGAAATATAAAGGATTCATCAAAGGTTCAGTTATAGAAAAGCTCAGAAACGATAAACATAATGCTTTTCTTTCCAGAGATTTAGCAAAAATAAATACTGAAGTGCCTTTAATTTTAAATAACGGTTATGAATTAAAAAATATAAATCAAGAACTACTTTCAGAGTCACTGCAAAAACTTGAATTATCAACACTACTTAGACAAATTGATATTTTCAATTCAACTTTCAGCAAAGGTGGTTTTGACAAAAATAAATTAGCTAAAGAAGAGGAAAAGGCACCAAAAGTCTCAAGTAATAATGAATTAGAAAATAGTGAAAATAAAATTCCTAACATCAAAGTAATTGTTGTAAATGATTTCGAATTACTTGATAAATTAATTCAAAGATTAGACAAGACCAATCAAATAGTTTCTTTAGATACAGAGACCAATAGTTTGAATCCAATTGATGCAGAACTTGTTGGGATAGGGTTATGTCTTGGAGAAGAAAATGATGATTTATTTTATATACCACTTGGTCATCAAACAAAAAAAGGGACCTCCAATCAATTATCAATTGAAGATGTTTTCACAAAGCTAAGAAATTGGATAGAAGATCCAAACAAAGAAAAGGCACTCCAAAATTCTAAATTTGATAGGCAAATATTTTTTAATCATGGAATTGATCTTAAAGGCGTAACCTTTGACACCTTGCTAGCAGACTACCTTCTTAATAATCAGGAGAAGCATGGATTAAGTGAAATTAGTTTTAGATTATTTGGATTTAAGCCCCCTTCATTTAAGGAAACAGTTGGGAAGAATAAAGACTTTTCATTTGTTGATATTGATGAAGCAAGTATCTACTGCGGTTATGATGTTTTTTTAACTTTTAAGATTGTAAAAATTTTTAAAGAAAGATTTTCAAAGGAAAAAGATGAATTAATCAAATTGTTCGAAGAAATCGAGCTGCCTTTAGAGCCGGTATTGTCCCAAATGGAAATGAATGGCATAACCATCGATATTCCTTATTTGGATAAACTCTCAAAAGAACTAAAAAGTACCTTAGAAGATATTGAAAGTAAAGTTTATGAATTAGCAGAGGAGACTTTTAATCTATCTTCACCAAAACAACTTGGTGAGATCTTGTTTGAAAAATTAAATTTGGATAAGAAAAAATCACGGAAAACAAAAACAGGATGGAGTACAGATGCAGTAGTTCTTGAAAGATTAGTCGACGAACATGAAATAATCCAACATTTAATAAAACACAGAACTCTTAGCAAATTACTTAGCACCTATATTGATGCTCTTCCAAATCTTATTAACGAAAAGACAGGAAGAGTTCATACAAACTTTAATCAAGCTGCTACAGCGACTGGGAGACTAAGTAGTAGCAATCCTAATCTTCAAAATATCCCAGTTAGGACTGAATTTAGTAGGAGAATCAGAAAAGCATTCTTGCCTGAAAAAAATTGGAAACTTTTAGCAGCTGATTATTCTCAGATCGAATTAAGGATACTCGCTCACTTAGCGGATGAAGAAATACTAATAAATGCGTTTCATAAAAATGATGACATTCATTCTTTGACTGCAAGATTAATTTTTGAGAAAGAAGAAATATCATCCGACGAAAGGAGAGTTGGGAAAACAATAAATTTTGGAGTTATCTATGGTATGGGTATAAAAAAGTTTGCCCGTTCAACGGGAGTAAGTACTCCAGAGGCAAAAGAATTCCTCATAAAATACAAAGAAAGATATTCAAAAATTTTCAAATTTCTTGAACTCCAAGAAAGGCTTGCCTTATCAAAAGGTTATGTAAAAACAATTTTTGGTCGAAAAAGAGAATTTAAGTTTGATAAAAATGGACTTGGAAGATTAATAGGGAAAGATCCTTACGAAATTGACCTGCAATCTGCAAGAAGGGCTGGCATGGAAGCACAGTCATTGAGAGCCGCAGCTAATGCACCAATTCAGGGTTCAAGTGCAGACATTATTAAAATTGCAATGGTTCAACTAAATAAGAAATTCATAGAAATGAATATTCCCGCAAAAATGCTTTTACAAGTACATGATGAATTATTGTTTGAAGTTGAACCAGATTCTTTGGAAATTACAACGAAATTAGTAAAGAAAACTATGGAAGATTGTGTAAAATTAAATGTGCCTCTTTTAGTTGATGTTGGTATTGGAGACAATTGGATGGAGACAAAATAAACCTTATGAAACACTTAATTTAAGATGATCAAACTTTTTAATACTTTAAGCAGAAGAGTGGAGATTTTTAAGCCTATAGATGATGTAGTAAAAATTTATTGTTGTGGAGTAACTGTTTATGATTTATGTCATCTTGGTCATGCCAGAAGTTATATAGCTTGGGATGTATTGAGAAGATTTTTAATTTACAGTGATTACAAAGTGAAGTATGTTCAAAATTTTACAGATATTGATGACAAGATCTTAAAAAGAGCTAAAGAAGAAAGCAGTTCAATGAAGGAAGTATCTGAAAAAAATATTATTGAATTTCATAAAGATATGGATTCTTTAGGAATAATGCGTCCAGATAGTATGCCAAGAGCAACGAATCATATATGCAATATCTGCTCCTTCATAACAATCCTTGAGGACAACGGTTATGCATATTCTAGGGATGGAGATGTTTATTATTCTGTTTTTAAAAATAAAAATTATGGAAAGCTAAGTAATCAAAATATGCAAGAACAAAATATCAATCAGCAAGGAAGAATGGCTAATGATGAAAATAGTAAAAAACTTAATCCGCAAGATTTTGCTCTATGGAAAAAAGCCAAAGATGATGAACCATTTTTTGATTCACCATGGGGTAAAGGTAGGCCAGGATGGCATATCGAATGTTCGGCGATGGTTAAAGATGAATTAGGAGATACTATTGATATCCATTTAGGTGGTTCTGATTTGATTTTTCCACATCATGAGAATGAAATCGCCCAATCAGAAGCAGCCAATGGCAAAAAGCTAGCGAACTATTGGTTACACAATGGGATGGTCAATGTAAATGGACAAAAGATGAGTAAATCCCTTAAAAATTTTAAAACTATCAGAGAGCTAATTAAATCAGGTATAAGCCCTATGACTTTGCGATATTTTGTTATGTCTGTGAATTATAGAAAACCACTTGATTTTACTGAAGAAGCTTTAAGGAGTGCTTCAGAAGCTTGGAAAAACATTAATGTAGCCCTTTCTTTTATGGACCTTACAAAAGGTGCTTTTAGATTTATTAATAAAAATGAATCTATAGAAGAAGAATATAAAGAGAAAATAAGCTTTGAATTATCTAAAAAAAAGCTTAAGTTTTCTGAGGCTTTGGGAAATGACCTTAATACAGCAGGTGCTATTGCAATTATTTACGATTTAGCAAAACCATTAAAAAACTTCTTAAACCAATTTCAAAGGGTAGAAGGTTTTAAAATAGACTTAAATGAAAAATTCTTTCTACTGGAGAATTTTAAAACTCTTGAAAAGTTAACTGAGGTACTCGGTCTTAAAAAAGAGGTTTTAGTAAAAGAAAGTAAAATAACAGAAGAAGAAATATCAATACTTATTAATGAAAGATTAAAAGCAAAAAAGGAAGAGAACTATACTAAGGCCGATGAAATTAGGAATTTGTTAAAAGAAAAAGGTATTGAACTTATTGATCAATCAAAGGAAATAACAACATGGATAAGGATCTAAATTTTAAGAAAAAAACCAATTTGAAATTTTTGTTTTTTAAATACACCTTTAAATGGGAAGATATTAGAAATATCAGAGAAAATTGAAATACATTACTGTGCTCGGTTCTACTGGTTCAATTGGGACTCAAACTCTCGAAATAGCTAGTGAGCAGCCTGATAAGTTTAAAGCCGTAGCTCTTTCGGCAGGAAGAAATATTAATTTATTAACTGAACAAGTTAAAACACATAAACCAGAAGTAGTTGCAATTGAGGATGAAAATCTTATAGAAGATTTAAAAGATAATATTAACAACTTAGATTTGGATGATGCTCCCTTGGTTTTAGGTGGAAAGCAGGGGATTAACGCAGTCGCCGCTTGGGATAAGGCAGATACTGTGGTAACAGGGATAGTAGGCTGTGCAGGCTTAATTCCAACAATGTCAGCAATTAATGCAGGGAAAAATATTGCACTTGCTAACAAAGAAACTTTAATTGCGGCAGGGCCAATTGTTATTCCTGCATTAAAGAAAAATAATAGTAGGCTTTTACCTGCTGATTCAGAACACTCTGCTATCTTTCAATGTTTACAAGGATTACCTGATTATGAAAATGCAGATTTTTCAACAGGAGAGATGCCTAAGGGCTTAAAAGCCATACATTTAACAGCTTCTGGTGGTGCTTTCAGAGATTGGGCCGTTGAGGATTTAAAGCATGTAACAGTGGAAGATGCGACTTCACATCCTAATTGGGATATGGGAAAAAAAATAACTGTAGATTCTGCAACTCTTATGAATAAGGGATTAGAAGTTATAGAAGCTCATTACTTATTTGGGACCTCTTACGAAAATATCGAAATAGTCATCCACCCTCAAAGTATTATTCATTCAATGATTGAGATGGAAGATTCTTCAGTATTAGCTCAATTAGGTTGGCCAGATATGAAGCTACCTATTTTATATGCGATGAGTTGGCCTGAAAGATTTAAAACAAATTGGAAAAGATTAAACCTAAGTGAAATTGGAAAATTAACTTTTAAAGAGCCAGACGAGTTTAAATATCCGTGCATGGGACTTGCCTATGCCGCAGGAAAATCTTCTGGGACTATGCCTGCAGTCTTAAATGCTGCTAATGAAATGGCTGTTGAACAATTCCTTAAAGAAAAAATTTCTTTTCAAGAGATTCCAACATTAATAAGTAAAGCTTGTGAATCCCATATGAAAAATTTGAATTTAAGTCCAGAATTGGAGGATATTCTTGAAGTAGACAATTGGGCAAGACATTTTGTTAAGCAAGAAATTAAAAAAGGGAAAAAATACGTAAGTATTGGATAAAAGTGAATATTAAAAAGCATCTTCTACTATGCGCAACACCCACAAAACAGAAATGCTTTAAAGGCAATGAAGGACAAAAAACATGGGAATGTCTGAAAAAGACTTTAAAAAAATTTGAGAATGATCCCTGTACAAAAAACGTTCATATATTAAGATCAAAAGCTGACTGTTTAAGGATATGCAAGAACGGGCCAATTCTTCTTGTTTGGCCTGATGGTATTTGGTATGAGAAAGTTTCTCCAGAAAAAATTTCAGAAATTTTTACCTCACATATTATTAACGGTAAGCCAATAGAAAAATGGATTTTGAAAAAAACACCATTCTTAAATAGTCCTATATACTAAAAAACCAGTTCTTTACGACTTCGTCTGACCAGCAGCCATTAATCGAGTGAAAACCATTATGACCTCCTTTTTCAGTTATAAAAATAGTAAATTTATCAATAAATTTTTCTCTTAAATTCAAAGTTGCATTATATGGAACCCAAGGATCATCCTTGGCATGAATAAAAAGCATTTGAGGTAATTTTTTTATTGAGTTTTGGATTCTAAATATTGGAGAAGCTTTAACATAATAATCTTCTAAAGAATTAAATCCCCAACTAGGAGCTGTAAATTTCTGATCAAATTCCCTTATACTTTTTAAACTTCTAATTTTTTTTCTTAATTTCTCATTATTAAGAATTTTGCCTTCATCATTAAATCCTTCCCATAACTGATTTTTCAAGCGGTGAAGTAACCATTTTTGGTAGATAAAATTTCTAGATTTTTCAATACAGAGACTGCAAGATGATAAATCTAAAGGGCTACTCACACAGGCTAGGCCATCTAAAAGTTTTTCTCCTTTTTTTTCATCGTTATCTAAGCAGGCATTTAAAAGAATTGTTCCGCCTAAAGATAATCCAACTCCGTAAATTGGAAGATTATTCATCTTAATGAGATCTTTAAACTCTAAATTAATGATTTTTTTAAAATGATTAATTACTGAAATAACATCACTGGAGCATCTAGCACAATAATTTCCTTTAGCTAAATATCTCGCAGATCCAGATCCTCTTAGATTTAATTTAAGAACTCCAAAACCATTATTTGCCAATTTCCTAGAAATTCTTCTTAAACCAAACCGTTTAGTTGAGCCCCCTAAACCATGAGTAACTATTACAAAACCTCTAAGTGAGTTTAAGTTTTCAGGTAATTCTAAAAACCCTAAAAGATAATCACATTCAAATTTTTTAGAAAGAATTTTATTAATCGGAAAGTATATTTTTTTATTATTTTTCGATTTACCTAAATCAATAACAAAAGTATCTCTCAAAGTTTGTAAGTCTCCACCTATCCAAGGTAAGACTTCTCGAAATGGCTTATTTTTTAAGTAATCTGAAAAACTAAAAGATATGCTGTTATTTCTCCCCAACTCCAAGATCCTTTAATTCTCCAATCAAATCATTCAGTACCTTTTTTGCATCACCAAAGACCATTGAGGTATTTGGCAGATCAAATAAATCATTTTTTATTCCGGAGTAACCTGCACTCATACCACGTTTAATTACAAATACCGTTCTTGCTTCCTGCACATCAAGAACTGGCATGCCATATAAAGGAGAAGAGCTATCATTTTTAGCTTGAGGATTAACCACATCATTTGCTCCTAAAACTAAAACAACATCCGTTGCTGGAAAATCAGGATTTACAACGTCCATCTCTTTAAGTTGTTCGTAAGGAACATCTGCTTCTGCTAAAAGTACATTCATATGTCCAGGCATCCTCCCTGCTACAGGATGAATTGCGTAAACAACTTCAATACCATTTTGCTCTAGTTTTTTTGTCACTTCCCTCAAAGTATGTTGAGCTTGAGCTACTGCTAGACCATAACCAGGAACAATAATTACCTTGTTGGCTGCCTCTAAAGTCAATGCACATTCTTCAACACTGCAAGAAGTTATATTTGTATATTCTCCTGAGCCAGAAGAGGCTGTACTTTGCGCCGATAAAGATCCTCCAAAGAGAACTGAGACCAATGATCTATTCATACCCTTGCACATTACTTGAGTTAGTATTAGTCCTGCCGCTCCAACCATTGCTCCTGCTACTATCAAAAGCTGACTATCTACAACGAAACCTGCTGCCGCTGCTGCAATCCCTGAATAGCTATTTAATAAGGATATGACGACTGGCATATCAGCACCACCAATTGGCAAAGTAACTCCAATACCTAATAAAGAAGAAACTATAACTAAAAGCCAAATAGAACTTGTATTGCCTTTTATCAAATCAAAAAAGGCTATCAAGGAAGCAACTGCAAAAACAATATTTACAAAATGTCTAACTTTGCTCTGAGTCCATACTGGAGTTGACAACCAACCCTGTAACTTTGCCATTGCCACAATTGAACCTGTGAAAGTAATGGCACCAACAAATATAGAAACAGATATTGAAACCTCGTTAATCAGTGACTTAAAAAAATCAAAATTTTCTTGGACATCAGATATAGGAAAAATAGCTACTCCAAGGGCCACTAAAAGTGATGACATTCCTCCACAACCATTAAACAATGCAACTGTTTCAGGCATGGAGGTCATAGGTACTTTTTTTGCAAGAATTGCTCCGAATAAACTACCTATTATTGATCCAATTATTATCCAAATCCAAGACTGAATAGCAATTCCAGAAGTGCTTAAATAATAAGAAAGTAATCCTACTACTGATAGCGACATTGCAAATGCAGCTAATCTATTGGCATCCCTTGCTGATTTTACTTTTGACAATCCTTTTATTCCCAAAGCCAGTAAAAGTACTGCTAGAAGGTCAATAACGAATTTAATAATTACAGGTGGATTCATGTTAAAAATTACTTCTTATTTGATGGTTTACGACTAAACATCGCGAGCATTCGATCAGTTACAAAGAAACCGCCTACAACGTTGAAAAGAGCAAATCCAAGAGAAACTGAACCAATAATTAAAAGTGGTACGTTACCTTCTGCTTTTACAATTAAAGTCAAGGCTGCAAGCATTGTTATTCCTGAAATTGCATTTGCTCCACTCATTAGAGGTGTGTGAAGAGTAGGAGGAACTTTTCCAATTAACTCGAGGCCTAATAAACTACCAAGTAAAAGAACCCAAAGAAGACTTATAAAAGACATAATTTTAAAACCTCAATTTTCAAAAACTTTATTTTGAAGAACAACTCCTTCATCGCTTAATAAACATCCAGAAATTAGTTCATCCTCTTTATCTAATTTAATTACACCATCTTTTATAAATGGTGTAATCAAAGATGTTAAGTTCTTAGCATAAAGTGAACTTGCATCATAAGGAACTGATGAGGGTAATTCGCCCGCTCCTATAAGTTTTACCCCATCTTTGATAATAGTTTCATTTGATTTTGATCCTTCGCAGTTCCCTCCCTGAGAAACTGCTAAATCAATAACTACTGCACCAGGCCTCATTTTTTCAATCATGGGAGAGTCTATTAAAACAGGGGCCTTTTTACCTAGAACTTGCGCAGTACATATAGCAACATCGGCTTCAGATAAATATTTAGTTAAAGTTGCCTTCTGTTTTGATAGGAATTCGGGTGTTACAGCTTTTGCATAACCTCCTGCCTCTCCTGGCTTTTCCTCAACTTCAGGAAGTTCTATAAATCTTGCTCCGAGGGACTCTACTTGTTCTTTAACAGCAGGTCTAATATCAGATACAAATACTATTGCTCCAAGTCTTTTTGCTGTCGCAACTGCCTGTAATCCTGCAACGCCTCCACCAAGAACCACTACTTTGGCAGGTTGGACTGTCCCTGCTGCAGTCATAAGCATTGGGAAATATCTATCTAACTCACTTGCTGCCAAAAGAACTGCTTTATATCCAGCAATATTGGCCTGTGAAGAAAGAACATCAGAAGATTGAGCTCTACTAATCCTTGGAAGCAACTCTAGTGATAAAGCTGAAATCTTATTACTATTTATAATCCTAAGAAGCTCCTTATTACCATAAGGGTTAAGGAGACCAAGAAGAACAGCGCCTTTCTTTAATTTGGTTAAATTATCCTCTGATGGAGGATGAACACAAAATATTAAGTCCGCTTCACCCCAAATTTTTTGATCTAAATTATTTATTATTATTCCGCCCGATTCTTCATATGTTAAGTCACTAAATCCTGATAATTTTCCTGCTGAACTTTCAATATAAACATCACATCCAAGGCTTTTTAATTTCTTTACTGCTTCTGGTGTAGCTGAAACTCTCCTTTCACCAGAGCTTGTTTCGGAAGGAATAAGTATCTTTGTCAATTTATTTATTTTTTTAACATACTAAATATAAATTGAAGAAAGTCAAAAGTCTTAGATTTTTGTTAAAAAAATATTTTCTTTTCTGTAAAAAATAGCTATCTAGAATATAGGCACTAAATAATCCAATGAGTATAAAAGCAATCGAATGTCCTGATGGAGTATGTCACAGTCATCATGGTGGTCATGCTGTTCCAAGACAAACTATGCAGAAAAATCTAGAAAAGCATGGGAAAGACTGGTGCGAGAAATTAGCAGAGAGAATTTATGAAATGTCAGTTGATACTTATTCCCAGACAGTCATGCCTAGTCTCCACTCTGCAGGTTGGCAAAGAAGACATTTAGATTGGGAATTTAAGCTGTCAGAAAATGATTCTGAACCTGATGAAGCTCTTGTTGAAGGAATTATTAATGCCACAGAAAGCTTTCTAAGAAGTAGTGAGGTGCATCGATTATTTATTCAAGAATTAGTCCAGGGCACATTTGAGGAAGCAAATGACAAAAAAATAATTTCAAAAGCAATAAAATCTATCATTGAAGAAGAAATTGTTAGTTCACTAAGAGAAAAGAAAGAAACTCTTTTAAAGAAAATATCCGCAAAATTAATATCAGAAGAAAAAGTTAGCGAGGAACTTGCAACAAATTCAGCTAAAGAGGGTTTTGAGGAAGTTGAAAGACTACTTGCAAATCACAGCGAGGCAGTTTAACTCTTATTCTTTATATTTTCTTTATAATTAGCGCAAAAATGCACTCAAATATAAATTAAAGATTAAATTATTGTTTGGAAGTACGAAGTTGTAACTTATTAGACAATACTTATGCTCTTTGATGTGTTTATCTATATACAACTTTTAGCTTTCTATGGACGATTTTATTAGAAAAAGAATCGATATTGCAACATGTTGGGCAACCAACAGAATTTCTGCAATGGATACTCTAGAAAGATATGAAGATAGCTATGCAATTGCAGAAGAATTTAGAGAGTGGATATTACATATTGGAGAAAAGAATGAAAATTTAAAAGATTCTGTTCTTAACTTCCCAAAGGAATTAAAAAAATTATTAGACCAAAAAGTTAACGATTAAATAACAAATCTATCGAGTGAAACCCGCCCTACATTATCTGGGTTTGTTTATTATTATTAGTAGTGAAATTTGCAAATAAATGGAAAATAAAGAAAACATTTCTAACTTAGAAAATGTTGTAATTATTGGTTCTGGTCCTGCAGGCTATACAGCTGCGATATATGCAGCAAGAGCAAATCTTCAACCTTTGCTTGTAACAGGATTTAATTCTGGTGGAATTCCTGGTGGTCAATTAATGACCACAACATTCGTTGAAAATTATCCAGGTTTCCCAGATGGAGTTCTAGGTCCTGAATTGATGGATCTAATGAAAGCTCAAGCAGAAAGATGGGGTACTAATCTATACGAAAGTGATGTTGTTTCGATAAATACTGATTCACATCCGTTTGAATT
Organism: uncultured Prochlorococcus sp.; assembly: GCA_902539115.1. Lineage (GTDB taxonomy): Bacteria > Cyanobacteriota > Cyanobacteriia > PCC-6307 > Cyanobiaceae > Prochlorococcus_A. Next base: position 23,958 of record CACBHP010000002.1, read on the forward strand.
AAAAACTTTAGAGGGAACTATCAAAGCTAACTCAATTATTATTGCAACTGGAGCAAGTGCGAATAGATTAGGCGTGATTAATGAAGATAAATTCTGGAGTAAAGGGATAAGTGCTTGTGCAATTTGTGATGGAGCAACTCCACAATTCAGAGATGAAGAATTAGCTGTTATAGGAGGAGGCGATTCTGCATGTGAAGAAGCAGCATACCTTACAAAGTATGGTAGCAAAGTACATTTGATTGTTAGATCAGAAAAATTAAGAGCTAGCGCAGCAATGGTTGATAGAGTAAAAGCTAATCCAAAGATAGAAATCCATTGGAACACAAAGGTTGATAAAGCTGAGGGTTCTGAATGGCTTGAGAAAATAGAAACTATTCACTCCGAAGAAGGTAAAGGGGAAATCAACATAAAGGGTCTTTTTTACGCGATAGGGCACACACCAAATACGGAGTTCTTGGGCAAAAAAATTGATTTAGATAATAAAGGATATATTGCTTGCAAATCGGGAAGACCAGAAACATCTATTGAAGGCATTTTTGCAGCAGGTGATGTTGTTGATTCTGAGTGGAGACAAGGAGTTACCGCTGCAGGAACTGGATGCATGGCAGCATTAGCTACCGAAAGATGGCTAGCCGAGAAAAACTTAGCAAAAACTATAGTCAGAGAAACACCAGAACCAGAAAAAAAGCTTAATTCATTAGATTTTAATGAAGAAGAAGTTAATGAAGATACTTTCGATTCAAATTCTGAATGGCAAAAAGGCAGTTATGCATTAAGGAAACTTTATCACGAGAGTAAAAAACCTATCTTAGTAATTTTTAGTTCCCCGAGCTGCGGTCCATGTCATGTTTTGAAACCTCAGTTAAAAAGGGTAATTAAAGAACTTGATGGTGCAGTTCTTGGCGTTGAAATAGATATTGATAAAGATCAAGATATTGCAAAACAAGCTGGTATTAATGGCACACCAACAGTTCAACTTTTTAAAGAAAAATTATTAAAAAAACAATGGCAAGGTGTTAAACAAAGAAGTGAGTTTAAAGAAGCGATAAAAAATATTATCTAAAGTAACTTTTTATTTATTATTTCTCTTTGGATTATTTTTATTAGTAGAGGGTCTAGCACCACCTGCATTCCTCTCTCGGTAAGTTATCCTCCCTCTAGAAAGATCATACGGACTTATCTCAACTAACACTTTATCTCCAGCTAATAATTTAATTCTAAATTTAGTCAATTTACCTGCAGCTCTACATAAACATTGATGACCTTCAGGTTGTTCTAAGGTAACCAAATAAAATCCATTACCCTGCTCTTTTTCTATTACACCTGAAGTTTCAATCATTAATTAATCTTTTACTAAGTACATGTTATCAGAAAAAGATTGGCCAAAATTGATTTAAAAAAAATTACATATCTAAAAATATGCAATTCAATTCAAATTGAAAATTTAATTTCATTTATTATTTGAAGTTGACCATAGTAAAAATTTGCTTTCGCAATTTTTTCAGAATCTTCTAATTGATCAAAAAAAACAAACCCAAGGCTTTCCCATAATGAAGATCCGCAAACATTATTCAATTCATTTTTTGCTTCTTTTGCAAAATTATCTAGTTTTCGTTCAAGGTTTTTAGACTTAGAAACAGACATAGGACGAAAGTATATTTATATAGTACAAATATACTATCTGATTCTAAAATTGCAATATTAAAAAGGTAATCTCTTTTTTTCTTCAATATTAAGATCTGCTTCCATTTCCCTTAATCTTTTAAGTATTTGTTGATAGTACTCCTTTATATAACTTTCTAGTGAGGTCATATCCTCTTTTTTAAGTTCCAATATTTCGTAAGTTTTGCTCATGTCAGCATCTAATGATTCACCACTACTAGTTACTTCAGCAAAAGCCAATCGCTCAGCGACATTAAGAGAATCTTGGAAAAAGGAAACTACTTTTTGAGTGACACTAATAAGGAAGGGAGAAACTCTAAAAATTTTCGCCTTTTTTTCACTAAATTTTTCACATAGTGATATAACTTCGTTTGAATCCCATGCTTTGGGACCTACTAATGGCAATGATGTTCTGTGAGTTTTTGGATTATTTACTGCTGCTACAACAACTTTCGCCATATCTTGAGTATTCATATAAGCAATTTTAGTTGGATTCCCACTCATCCACACTGCTTGACTATCCAAGATTGGGATGGCGAATTGACCAATAACTCCCTGCATAAAAGCTGCGCATTTGAAAATTGTATAGTCTAAAGCAGATTTCTCAAGAAGTTTTTCAGTGCAAAATTTAATATCCATCAAAGGGACATTTCTAAACTTTTCTGTTAAGAGGATAGAAAGGAATATTACTCTTTTTACATTTAAAGATTCACAAGCATTGAATAAGTTAAGTTTTCCATCCCAATCTATTTCATAAATACTTTTAGGATCATCTGGCCTGCTAGTCGCCGCATCAATAACTACTTCAATATCTTGCAATGCATATTCAATATCAGAAGAATTTAATAAATTACCTTTTGTTAGTTCACATCCCCACTCTTGTAGAAAGGAAGCTTTTCTTGGGTTTCTGACAAAGCATCTTACTTCATGTCCATCTTCTATAGCTTGCTTTGCTATTTGTCTACCAAGTGTCCCTGTTGCTCCTACTAAAAGAATCTTCATATTTAAGATTTACTTAACCTGTAGACCATAACTCAAATTGTGATGTATTCGTGAGAATCAATCTCCCTGAAACTTTAATAACAAAGCACCACCAATCAATCCTATTGGTATCAGTATCCAAAAAACTGCTGCAATACTAAAAATTTCTTTAGCCATAGTAAGATTTAATGATTACTATAATTTACATTCAATATACATTTATTTGTTAAAAAAGTAGATAATGCAAATATCTTGAAAATTTTTGAATATATGAATAATAATTTCAAAGAAAATATAAACTTTCCTAATTACTGGATTTGGAATGGTTTTAAAATTTGTTGGAGTGTTGCAGGCGAAGATAATAAAGTTCCAATTATCTTTCTCCATGGATTTGGCGCTAGTCGAAAACATTGGAGAAATAATTTAGAATATTTTGCGAAAAGGAATTGCGCCTCATATTCTTTAGATTTAATAGGATTTGGGGATTCAGATCAACCTGGGATTAGACAAATTGGAAAACTTGATAATGAGATTTGGTCTAATCAAGTAAAAGACTTTATTGCACAGGTGATAAGACCAAAGAATTCTGGGAAAGTAATTCTTATTGGTAATTCCCTTGGATCACTAGTTGCTTTAACATGTGCTGTTACATTAGAGGATCAGATTGCAAAAGTTATTGCATCCCCGCTGCCGGATCAAATTCAAGAAAATAAAAAGTCGAAAACAAAAAAATTATCATTTAAGAAATTTCAAGATAAATTCATAAGAATATTTTTTATGTTTTTTCCTTTGGAGATTATTTTATTTTTAATAACCAAATTAGATGTTATAAAACTGGGACTAAATTCTGCCTATTTCAAAAAAGATAATATTGATCGCGAATTAATAGATTTGGTAACAAAACCAGTTCTTAGGAGAACTTCAGCTAGATCATTAAGAGCTATGTGTATTGGAATGTCTACAAGAGATGAAAAATTTCAAGCTTCTTACCTATTGAGAAAACTGAGCGCCTCAAAAAAAGTTCCTTTTTTATTGATTTGGGGAGAAAAAGATAATTTCATACCTTTGTTTGTTGGTAAAAAGATTGCAAATTTCCATAGATGGGTAAAATTAGAAATATTATCCAATTCAGGGCATTGTATCCATGATGAAGACCCATCAGTATTCAATAGAATTTCTTATGAATGGATTAGAGATTTAAAAACCTTTTAAAATATGAAACATACATTATCAGTTCTTGTAGAAGATGAATCTGGAGCATTGAGTAGAATCTCAGGTCTCTTTGCTAGAAGGGGATTCAACATAGATAGTCTTGCAGTAGGACCTGCAGAATCTAAAGGGATTTCAAGGTTAACAATGGTAGTAGAAGGTGATGATGAAACTCTTCAACAAATGACTAAGCAACTTAACAAATTATTTAATGTTCTGGGAGTTGTAGATTTTACTAATCTAGCAGCTGTTGAAAGGGAATTGATGTTACTAAAAGTTTCATCGAAAGAAGATACTAGGAGTAATATTCTTGATATAGTGCAGATTTTCCGTGCAAAAGTTGTTGACGTATCAGATATGGCCTTAACTCTCGAGGTAGTTGGAGATCCTGGAAAGTTAGTTGCTCTAGAGAAATTACTCGAACCATACGGCATCCTTGAAATAGCGAGGACTGGCAAGGTAGCTCTTAAACGCTCTTCAGGAGTTAATACAGAAATGTTGAAAATAAACAAATATTCTCTAGAAATTTAATTAATTATCTGAACTGCCTTGATGTAGTCTTCTTTATTAATTTTTTTGATTACATCTAATCCTTTTATAATCTTTCCAAAAATTGAATATCTTCCATCTAATTCTGGGATCTTAGTAGTTACAAAGAAAAATTCAGTTGATGAAGACTTATTCTTACCGCTCTTAACCATAGCAATTGAACCATTCTCAAAAGTATTAACTAAATTTTCAGTTTCATTAGGATTTTTTATTTGATAGTTATATCTTGGTATACTTTCTTGTTTGAATTTTATTTCTAAAGGTATTGATGGACTTGTCTTATTTAGGTTTTGATTTCTTTCAAAATAAAGTTTATTTTTTGAATTTACACCACCATGTATTAAATTTATTTGGGGATAAATTATTATTTTGTAAAATTTTTGATTTATGTAAATATCATTGTCTATGTTTTCCAGAAAGTTTGAAACAGTTACTGGATTATCTTTACCAAATAATTCGACCTCAAAATCGCCTTTTGTAGTTTTAAAATTGACTATTTTATTAATCTGAATACAACTAAATCCAAGTTTTTTGCAGTAATAATTTGAATCAAACTTACTTTTAAAACTACAAGCTTGCAACAAAAACAAAACCTGTATAAGTGATAATGTTCTTAAAAAATATTTTTTTTTTATTTTAAGCCCTCCAATTTAACATCCAAAAATTTAGCCAGACGAGCTCCTTCTTCTTCAACTTGAAGCAGTGGTTTAAGTTCCCCTGCACCGCTTAAAGGGAGAGGTTTTTTTCTACCTTTTAATACTAAAGCGATTCTTCTTCTAGGATTAAATCCTTCACTAATATCCAACTTTACCGATTTAATTTCATCGAAATTTAATTTAACTTCAATATCTTTGAATAATCCTTTTCTTTTTATTTCAACAGATTTTGATGATTTATCAAAATAGTTACTTCCTGAACCAAAGTTTATGTAAACCAAATACCACAAGTAAAAATTTAATAAATTGGCTATTACTCCGTATGCTCCCATTATTATTCCTTGAGGGATAAACAATAATGTTGAAGGGTTCCCTAAAGGTAATAAATCTCTTCCTGTGTAGCTAGAAATAGAGGCCAAAAGGAAACCAATACCTCCTATCGTTAGCATTCCTCCAATAATATAATTTGAAATTTTTCTTGATCCACTAATTTTTTGTTCGATTTTATCGAAAGACGTAAGGTCTGAATTCATTTTTATCTTTTTTTAGAGCCTAATTCAGATAATTTAACAAACTAAGGGAGTATTCTTACCTAATTTTTAATAAAAAAGTCAGGAAAGCTTTACAAGGCATTTCAGATATACAAATATTTCCCCACATTACTCTCAATTTTTGTTACAGTCACTGCGTATCCCGATGCTAAAAAACGATTTCTCATGACGATCGCAGTTGGTAGCGCCCCACAAAGAGGATGGTTTGATGTCCTCGATGATTGGTTGAAGCGCGACCGCTTTGTATTTATTGGTTGGTCCGGACTACTCCTACTTCCTTGTGCATATCTTGCTATAGGTGGCTGGTTTGTCGGAACAACATTTGTTACCTCTTGGTACACACACGGAGTTGCAAGTTCATACCTTGAAGGTTGTAACTTCTTAACAGCAGCTGTAAGCACCCCTGGTGATGCCATGGGACACAGTCTTCTATTTTTATGGGGTCCAGAAGCCCAAGGTAGTTTCGTAAGATGGCTACAACTTGGTGGTCTTTGGAACTTCGTTGCATTACATGGAGTATTTGGCCTTATTGGTTTTATGCTTCGTCAGTTTGAAATTGCTGGTCTTGTTGGAATTAGACCATACAACGCACTAGCTTTCTCAGCAGTAATTGCAGTATTTACAAGTATTTTCCTTATTTATCCTTTAGGACAGCATAGTTGGTTCTTCGCACCTTCATTTGGTGTTGCAGCAATCTTCCGTTACATTCTGTTCATTCAAGGTTTTCACAATATCACTTTAAATCCTTTCCACATGATGGGAGTTGCTGGAATTCTTGGTGGTGCTCTACTTTGCGCTATTCATGGAGCTACAGTACAAAATACTTTGTATGAAGATACAAGTATTTATACAGATGGTAAGGTTCAAAGTTCAACATTTAGAGCTTTTGATCCAACTCAAGAAGAAGAAACTTATTCAATGATTACAGCGAATAGATTCTGGAGTCAAATCTTCGGTATTGCTTTCTCAAACAAGCGTTTCTTACATTTCTTGATGTTATTTGTACCTGTTATGGGCATGTGGACATCTTCAATAGGTATTGTCGGCTTAGCACTAAACTTAAGAGCTTATGACTTCGTAAGCCAAGAAATTCGTGCAGCAGAAGATCCAGAATTTGAAACTTTCTATACAAAAAATATACTTTTGAACGAAGGTATGCGAGCATGGATGTCTTCTGTGGATCAACCACACGAAAACTTTGTATTCCCTGAGGAGGTTCTACCACGTGGAAACGCCCTTTAATAGTTTACTTAGAGCCCCTAACCAGAGTATTGAAGAAACTGGTTATGCTTGGTATGTAGGTAACGCCAGATTAATTAATTTATCTGGCCGTTTACTTGGAGCTCATATTGCACACACTGGTCTTATTGTTTTCTGGGCCGGTGCAATGATGTTATTCGAAGTTAGTCATTTCACATTCGATAAACCGATGTGGGAACAAGGCTTAATTTGTATGCCTCATGTTGCAATGTTTGGATTTGGAATAGGTCCTGGTGGAGAAGTTACTGATGTATACCCGTTCTTTGTGGCTGGTGTGATGCATTTAATTTCTTCTGCAGTCTTAGGATTTGGTGGTATTTATCATTCCTTAGCAGGTCCAGAAAAACTTGAGCAAGATTTTCCTTTCTTTTCAACAGATTGGAGAGATAAGAATCAAATGACTAATATCTTGGGTTATCACCTAATAGTATTAGGAGTTGGTGCATTATTTTTCGTTTTTGATTGGATGTTCATTGGAGGCGCTTATGATACATGGGCACCTGGTGGTGGAGAAGTTAGGTTAGTCAGTCCTACATTAGATCCAAGAGTAATACTTGGTTACTTATTTAGATCTCCTTGGGGAGGCGCTGGTTCAATAATCGGTGTTAACTCAATAGAAGATATAGTCGGTGGTCACGTATACGTTGGAATTACTGCGATAATTGGTGGTCTTTTCCATATCTTTACTAAACCTTTTGGATGGGCAAGAAGAGCATTCATCTGGAATGGTGAAGGATTATTAAGTTACGCTCTTGGTGGAATTTGTGTAGCAAGTTTTATTGCATCAACATTCATCTGGTTTAATAATACTGCTTACCCTTCAGAATTTTATGGCCCAACAAATGCTGAAGCTTCACAAGCTCAAAGCTTTACTTTCCTCGTGAGAGATCAAAGAATTGGGGCTAATGTAGGTTCAACAATGGGACCAACAGGTCTAGGTAAGTATCTCATGAGATCTCCTACTGGTGAAATTATATTTGGTGGTGAAACAATGAGATTTTGGGATTTCAGAGGGCCATGGTTAGAGCCTTTAAGGGGTCCTAACGGATTGAGCCTTGAGAAAATTCAAAATGATATTCAGCCTTGGCAGGTAAGAAGAGCTGCTGAATATATGACTCATGCTCCTAACGCTTCTATCAACTCTGTTGGTGGAATTATTACAGAGCCTAATGCTGTTAACTTTGTTAACTTGAGACAATGGTTAGCTGCAGCTCAATTCTTCCTAGGATGGTTTACATTCATCGGTCATCTTTGGCATGCTGGACGTGCTAGAGCAGCTGCTGCTGGTTTCGAAAAAGGAATCGACAGAAAGAGTGAACCAGCTCTAGAAATGCCTGATTTAGATTAACTTCTATCTCAACTAAAAAAGCCCTATCTTTAGATAGGGTTTTTTTTTGCTCAATTTTATTTTCTATATAAATTTTCTCTGAGCCATGGCAAACTTAAACCCATTACATTACTGAAACAACCCTCTATTTTTTCTATATATTTACCGCCTATACCTTCTAAGGCAAATCCTCCGGCGCAATATAAGGGTTCATTTGTATCTACATAACTCTTGATTTCCCAATCCTCCAAATTAGAAAAATAAACTCTTGAACTTACTGTTTTTTTTATTATTTCACTGATTTTAAAAATTTTGGAAGTTGATTCAAAATTCCCAATTATTAGAGTATGACCAGTATGCAAAAATCCAAATTCTCCAGACATTTTTTTCCATCTAATAAATGCTTCCTCTTTATTAGATGGTTTTCCATAAGCTTCTCCTTTAAATTCAAATATTGAATCACAGCCAAGTATTTCCAAAGGACCATAATTAAATTCTTCTGGCAATGATATGTTTCGAATATTTTCAGATAAACTATAAGCCTTTTGAAAAGATAATTCCAAAGCTAAATTAAAAATATTCTTATCTTGGATGGTAGTTTCATCAAAATCACTTGATATTTGGATAAATTCGATTTGACAATTTTCTAGTAATTTCTTTCTAGATTGAGAAGCAGAGGCTAGAATTAACACAAATTTTTTACCAAATTATAATTCAATTTAATAATTAATAAATTTTAAAATTAATATAAATTACTAATGGAGTTAGAAGCAAAATTACATAAAATAAATAAACCAATAATGGTTCTAGGCACTTCCAGTGGAGCAGGAAAATCGTTAACGGTTACTGCTATTTGCAGGATTCTTAAAAATTTAGGAGAAGAACCAATACCTTTTAAAGGACAAAATATGAGTAACAACGCATGGGTTGATTGGCAAGGTGGAGAGATGGCATATTCACAAGCACTTCAAGCTTTCGCTTGTGGCATTAATCCATCTGCAGAGATGAATCCCATTTTATTAAAACCACAAGGAAACTCAATAAGCGAGGTGATTCACCTTGGCAAAAGCATAGGGACCACAACCGCACAAAATTACTATAAAGATTGGTTTATTCCAGGCTGGGAAGTAATTAAAAAAAGTTTAAATTCTATTTACAAACGGAATCCGAATTGCCGTTTAATTATAGAAGGAGCAGGAAGTCCAGTAGAAATGAATTTGATTCATAGAGATCTAACAAATTTAAGAGTTGCTAAGTATTTAAACGCAAATTGCATTTTGGTTACTGATATTGAGAGAGGAGGAGTATTTGCACAAATAATCGGAACCCTTGAATTAATGAAACCAGAAGAAAAAAAACTCATTAAGGGAATCATTATTAATAGATTTAGAGGAGACCTCTCATTATTTGAGGAAGGGAAAAAATGGATAGAAAGTAAAACTAAAATCCCTGTTATTGGGATTATTCCATGGTTAAATAATACATTCCCTCCTGAAGATTCTTTAGATTTAATAGAGAAAAAATTACGTTTCTCGAATCCTGAGATCAACGTTGGAATTATAAAATTGCCATCTATAAGTAACTTTTCAGATTTTGATCCATTAGAAAATGAAAAATCAATATTAATTGAATGGATTAGAGGATCACAAAACTTGAAGAAGTATGACTTTATTATTCTTCCTGGGAGTAAACAAACTATTAAAGATCAAATATTTCTTGAAAATTCAGGTTTATCTCAAGATATAAGGGAATATTCAAGTAATAATGGAAATATAGTTGGGATCTGTGGAGGTTTACAAATGCTAGGAACAACACTTGAAGATCCTTATTCTAAAGAGGGTTCCAGAATTTATTCTGAACAAAAAACTAAAGGGATTGGATTACTGCCATTAAAAACCACTTTCCTTGAGAAAAAATTAACGCGTCAAATTAATTCGGAATCTTTATGGCCATGCCAAACAAAAATTAATGGTTTTGAAATTCACAATGGACAGACAAAATTAGACAAAACCCAAAATTTATTTGATATTAAGCCTATCTTCAAAGATTTAGACCTAGGTTGGTATAAAGAAAATAATGGTGGTGGGACTATTGCAGGAACATATATTCATGGAATATTTGAAAATGATAGTTGGAGAGAGCAATATATAAATTTAATAAGAAAGAGTAAAAATTTACCATTATTAAATAAAAAATCAATATCTTATAAAAAAAAGAGAGAATCTATTATTAATAATCTCGCTTATGAATTTAATAAACATTTAAATCTCAAATCATTTTTAAGTTGAAAGAAAAAAATATAAAAGTAATATGGCCAAATAATAATGAAACATTTGTTTCGGAGGGAGATGATTGGTTCTCATCTGCAGAAAAAGCAGGTTTACATATTCCAACTGGCTGTCTAACAGGAAGTTGCGGTGCTTGTGAAATAGATGTGAATGGTGAAACAGTAAGAGCTTGTATAAGCAATATTGAAAGTAAAAAAAAATCTCAATTAAATATTTCTCTTACTACAGACCCTTTTTGGAAAGACTAAATTATATGATTCTTGAAAATAAAAAATCAAATTTTATTCAAATTCCAGATCTCTTTTCTTAAAGAAGTTTTCCAAAATTAAGTAAGGTATATTGTTCCCACTTTATTTCCGTACCAAATCCCAGATTAAAAGCTCTATCTTGGAGTCCCAAAGCGCCAAACCAGACTAACGTCAAAGGTATTGGCATCAAGATTCCCTTCTTTAGAAATCACTTTACCTATACCAGTTTGAAGGCTGAAGTCATCAGAGAAATTGTATTCTAATCCCATACTTGGTTTGTACAGTAAGGCGCTACCACTATCAACGCCTCCACCCCCTCCTACACCTATTAGCATTTCTCCATAGAGGTGCCAATTCTTCCAGTTCGGACTATTAAACCCTACACCCCAGTGTCCCTCTGAGTAGCCACCTGCTCCTCCTTCATACGCGCTTAATCCTTGTCCTGTAAAGTACAACCAATCTCCTACCATCCAGTCGATTTTTCCTCCCAAAAGTTGCATATCGCGTGAGGATCCTCCTTTACGTTGCGCATCAAAATACCATTGGTGAGCTGGGCGAAAACGCCATTTATTAGTTTGAATAACATCTTTTTCACTTAAGAGTGCTCCTTTTTGATCCTGAGCAAAGCTTTCCATTACATATGCCAAATTGAAGCCAAAATATGGGGTTTCAAAAGTACCATCTGGTGCGGTGAGGTAGCCGCCGTCCATAATCATGCTTAGATCTGGAGAAAGTCGATATTCCAATCCTAGATTTGCTCGAGCAACAAATCCTCCTCCGGTTTCAACTGCTCCGCCGCCCGCGCCCCCAATGGTTAAAGCTGGGAGAAGAGCCAGACGATCATCTTTGGTTAGGGGGAGGCGATAGCCTATCCCCGCCAAAAGTTCGGCATAGCCACCTACTCCACCAGTTGCGGCACCGGCAGTTTCAAAAGTAGCAAACCAGTTTTCATCAAGAAAGTAAGAATAATCTACACCCACGATTCCCAAGGAATCATTAAACGATTCACCGGAGGTAGTTTTACTGCCACTGGAAGGATAATAAGCTCGAACGCGTGCGGCTAGATGTGATCGATGACGGCTTACATTATTCCAGTCGGTTCCGAAGTAATCGGCCACAGTCAGCCCATCATCTCCCCAATTTAGTGTAGGTGAAGTGAAAGGAATATCCAGTGAAAGAGTTATAGCATCGCTTGAAATATCTCCGTTGGGGAAGTCTACGTAGGAATAATTAAGCCCCAGTGCGCTCCAGTCAAAGTCATACTTTAGACCGATATGGGTGCGTATCATTAATCCCCCCCCTTGCGCCGCAGAACCACCGCCCCCTGCACCTACATAGGCTCCGGAGTCAAAAATCCAGTTATCCATTAACTGACGTTCCACGCCCAAGGTATAGCCACCAGTAAAAAAACCGCCACGGCGTCCGCTCGCAGCACCGTAAAGAGTTATACCTCCGTATAGCCAGGGGTTGAGTCGATCGTAAGCTCCAATACTATACAAACCCATGTATTCTCCTGCATCTGGCATATCAATTTCCTCGTAGGAAAACCGCAAGATGCGGTCACTCCAAGTTTTAGACTCCATCCAAGCGGATTTACCCCCTGAAGACTTATTTGTTGAGAAATCTTCTTTATTGTTATCTTTAAAAAAATTTTCGTCCTCTTTGTAAGATTTCCATATAATTTTTTTCAATGGTTCAGTTTTATTTTCCTTCACCTTTTCCCAATTAACAGTATTAAATTCAGACAAATCTTTTTTTATTTTTTCAGCAAAAATTCCTAAAGAATTAAATAATTGACTAACTAAAAATATATAAAAAATCCACCTCATTTCGAAACTTCTTAAACTTACTTGGTTTTTTCTTAATTATATAAAAAAAAGGACCCCTAATTCTAGAGGTCTTTTTTGGTTTACTAAATCAAGTGTTGCCTTGTTTCCACTTTTTTAGAAAAACCACTCCTTCACACATTCTTTAAGTTATGCCATATATTTATTTCCGTGGAAGCATTAGATGTAATGTTATTAAACTGTCATATGTGCCAGTTGTATATTTAAGGAGATTTTTAATTAAAAGCATCATAATTTATAGTAAAAGGTGTTTATTAATCGGAAATTTAATGTGAGAGTGGTTTTTAATGAATATATAAACAGACGAAGAAAGGTATAAATTATCTAAAGTATTAATTTCTTCTCCCAAAATAGATAAAGATTTGAAAACTGGTTTTTAGTATCAACTATTGCCGTACTTGTTGAGATTAACTTCCATCCTGCAGAATTACGTTTTTCATAATATCTGCAATTTCATTTTCTTGTCTTTGAGTATTTGTATTTCCAACTGCGTAATAAATTTCAAGATCATTTTCTACTTTTGCCATTTTTTAAGCTGGTGCTTTATTTAAAGTTAACAATACTAAATCTTTCATCGTCACCGGGAAAGATTCGATAGTGTGGTTGAAAATAAGACATACATGGTATTACCTTCACCCCAAATTGCGATTGGATTACTGCTTATAAGTATTGGAATAATAGTTACTTTTGATATCAAAATTGATCTATTTAAAAATAAAGAGCAAAAGAAAAAAGTTTGATATCTTTGAAAATATCTGTATTAATTTGATCAAATAATAATTAATCTTAATTAGATTAAAAATAAAAAACACCCTGTAATAAATCCACTCAAATGACCTAATAAACTTACCCCTGGCAAAAAAGAGAAAATCAAACCTATAAGGCATATTGTCTTTGACATTTTTTGAACTTCATAATTGGACTTAAAACCAATTTCTTTTCCTAAAAAATATTTCTTTCCATAAAAAGAAGTTAATAGTATGAATCCAAATAAAGCATAAATTATTCCACTAAATCCTAAATTTGCATAATTCAGATAGATATTAAAATACGATAAAATCTTTTCGTAAAACCAAATAATAAAAAAATTTAAAAAAGAACAACTTAAAATAAACTTCAAATAAAAAAATCTGCTTTTAATTCCGAGTCTCATCAAAAAATATCTAGTGATAATTATTCCACCGAGATTACTTAATAAATGATTTAAATCTGCATGAGTTAGGATTGATGTAAAAATCCTATAGGGTTGAACACTAATTAATCTAGGGACAAAGTAAAAATAATCTTTATCAATAACTTCAATTAAATCAGTAAAAATAAAAACTGAGATTAAAAAAATTCCAGTTACAATATACTGGCAATCATATTTTGATATTGAATTATTAAAAGGCATTTTTTATTTTTAAATTAAAAAATATCTTCTTAAATAGAAGAAAAGACCCTGACAAGGGTCTTTATTAATATCTTAATTTATATTGCCTTTAGTAAACTTTGCAATGAGAACTTGTTGGGTAGTCTATGCATTCTTTTTCCCAATAATCTTGTCTATGATCTTTAGGCAGTTGATAATTAAAATCATGCATTCTCCAAATATCTGAAGTTGCATTTCTAAGGGCAGTGAATGGAGAGGTGAGTCTCATAAAACCTCCTATATCTCTACTTCTTAATTATCCTTCTATTTTATTGAAATTAATAGAGTATTAATACTCTAGTATTAATGCTTTGTGTTTGACGCGACTATCTTTTACCATTTCGAAAGATTAGATGTTGATAATGGAATCTTATTATCACCACTATATGATTCTCTATTTGATAAGAACTTAATTAGTTTTAAAGATAATGGTGAAATAATAATTTCCGAGAAAGTTAAAGATAAAGAATTAGTTTCAGTTATAAAATTCAATGCAAAAATCAAAATATCAGAAGGGATGAAAAAATACCTCAACAAACATAGATCTAAACTTAGGTGAAAAATCTTTTATTTTAAAATCGAACCCATTCCCCCAACACTTTCCAAATTCCCCCAACATTTCCCCCAACACTTTTTAAATATTAAAGGTTTGATCTTCTCTGAATTAACCTGACATTATCAGACACTGTTTTTAAGAAGAAAATACAATAATTATTGCCATAGCAGGAATTTACAAAAATTTTGACTTTAACAGAATGCCTCTGACATTGTCAGACACTAAAAAAATCCGGAGAGGGTGGGATTCGAACCCACGAATAGTTTCCTATTAAACGATTTCGAGTCGTTCGCTTTCGACCACTCAGCCACCTCTCCGGCTTTTTATAAGTATGCACATAAAAAAGAGAAAATTATGAACTATATAATTATCTTAATTTTTACTTCCACCCTGCATCTTTCATGAATTTAATAGCTTGAGAATTTTTTTCTCCAAGGTCTTCTACAGTGACACTATCAGGTATAAACTCTCCAAAGTTTTTTACTATTTCATTCTGATTAACTTCCTTCAAAGGATGTTCAAAAGTTGGAGCAGCTAAACCTTTACTTCCCTCTGGAGATGCTAAGAATTCAAGCAACTGAATAGCTTCATTTTTATTTGTTGCATATTTTGCAACACCACCGGCACTAATATTTACGTGTGCAGGATTAGGAGTTAGGACCTTTGTTTTTTTTGCATACAAAGCATCTCTTCTTCCATTAACACCCGCTAACATTCTTGCTACATAATAATGATTAACAATTCCTACTCCACATTTTTTCTTAGAAACTGCTCTAATAATTGAAATATCACCTGGGAAGAATGGTTGGGAAACATTTGAAATCATTCCGCTTAACCAAGCTTTAGTTTCTGTTTGACCTTTATTAATTATTTGATTAGCAACTAAAGATTGATTATATGGACTTTTTCTATTTCTTAAACATACTTTCCCTTTTAAAGATGGATCAGCCAAATCAGTGTAATCATTAATCTTGCTAACATCTACCACTTTTGGATTAACTATCATAACTCTCACTCTTCTTGTTAATGCGTACCATTCCTTATTTGGATCTTTCAAGCCAACTGGAACATCATTTTCTAAATTAGAAGATGCTATTGGTTGAAGTAATCCAGCTTTGGCTGCATTAGTAATTCTTGCTGCATCTACAAGTAATATTAAATCTGCTTGAGAATTCTTTCCTTCTCTTTTCAATCTTTCAATTAAAGATATCCCTGCTGCTTCTATAAGCCTAACTTTAATTCCTGTTTCTTCTGCAAATTTTTTATAGACGCTCCTATCAGTGTTGTAATGTCTCCCGGAATAAACTTTGACTTCTTTTTCAGTTGAGTTAGCAGGTATATTAACGTTTAGCAAAAATGTACATGTAAATACTGAAAAAATTAATTTTTTAAGTTTTTGCACTTTTTCAATTTCGTATCTATGGTTACTTTATACCTATAAAAACAGTTCAAGCTCTAAAAGCGAACTTCTATACATTGATTTGTATCATTTTTTATATTTCATATGAATTATTTAATCCATCAGTTATTAAACACTGAAGAAATAAATTTTATAAAAAAAGAATTAGAGAAATGTAGCCAACAAGATTGGGAAGATGGAAAAAAAACAGCTGGTAGCCACGCCTCAATGGTAAAAAATAATTTGCAACTAAATAGAAATGCTGAAATATCGAAAAAAAACGCTCAATTAGTTAATAAAAAGATCCTTTCCAACCAGTTAATAAAAAGTTTTTCTTTACCAAAAAGAATACATGGAATAATGTTTACAAAATCTTCCAATAATATGCAATATGGGAGACATATTGACAATCCATACATGTCCTCTGGTAGATCAGATTTATCTTTTACTCTTTCATTGACGAATAGAGATTTTTATAAAGGTGGAGAATTAATTATTGAGACAATGAATTCAGAAGAGAAATTTAAATTAAATGCTGGAGAGATTATCATATACCCAAGTTCTTACTTTCATGAAGTGAATGAAGTAAATAATGGTGAAAGATTAGTATGCGTAGGATGGATAGAAAGTTATGTTAAATCAATTGAAGAAAGGGAATATTTATTTGATCTTGATGCGGGAGCAAGAGGGCTGTTAGCAAAACATGGGAGATCAGACGAGCTTGATTTAATCTTCAAGTCTTATGCAAGTTTATTGAGAGTATTAGGCAATTAATGGATCATTTTATACATCAAATAGAAAATGTTATTAAAGATATTTAGAATAATAAATATAATTTAAAATTAAGATGTCAAGTAAAAGTTCAATTGCAATATTTATAGCCGCAACTAGCGCAATTGCTATTTCATCACCTGCAAGTGGAGGAGAAAAAGATTTAGGAGGGCTTAAGGAATGGAATACTGATATGTCAATTGATGCAGAATTCGTTCTAGATAAGGATGCGCAAAAAATTGCAGATGAAGCATCCAAATCAAGTATGTGCATACCTGTTGGCGAGGGTGAAAACTGCTGGTAAACCCAATTATCAAATATATATAACAAATTAAATTTGTAGTATTAAATAAAAAAAAACGCCCTTAACTGGGCGTTTTTAGTTTCAAAATCTAATCCTAGAATTTAAATGTAGTTTCTAAAACTGCACCAGTTATGTCTGAGCCAGCTGTTCCGTTTCTATCGGAGCCACCAAACACAGCAGGAGTAACAGAAACTGAATCATTAACTTGGAATTGATAATATGCTTCCCAAGCAAAAGGATCAGTTGTCTCGTCTTCACGTTTTTGTGGCTGACCGAAAGCTAAACCTATACGATCATCCGCCTGGAACATATCTTGCCAGTTTAAACCAACAAAATACATAGTTGTATTACTGTTTGAACTAGCATCTGTTTCAGAAGTATCAAAACCTACAGAGATAGAAGGGGTAGCAACTCCTGTTTCTTGAGGTCTCCACCATGCTCTTAAACCAATATTGGTACTACCTGCATCATTGTAAGTTCTTTGTTTACCATTGGCAGTAGAAAAATAACCGTCCTCCCAGTCATTATACTTTTGGTTAACAATTGCTGAAACTGAGTATTGTGGCTGTGTATAACCTATTTGAGTAGCCCAACTAGTAGCACCTTCATTTGTTAATAAACCTGTTGAATTACCAGATTTTGTGGTGAAGTTAGTGCTAATAGCAAGTCCACTATCGTCAGTCCATGTCAAGCCAGCTCCAGGGCTAGTACTTGCACCATAAGCTGAAGCATTACCTCCAAGAGTAAACTGTTTTAAAACAGGTTTATAGATTGATGGAGTTGTACCATGCATGTAGTAGTTTTCAATCTTAGGTCCAGCGGTAAAAGTAAAGCTGTCACCTAATGGCATTGAGTACCACAACTTATCAACCTTTAAACTATCTCCGTTTTGGTTTGCAGATGATAGATATGTACCATATGCGGTTTCGTTAAATGGTTTGGTTTTGTCTCCAGCGGAGTCTTTAGGACCGTTTCCAGTTTTAATCCTTACATAAAGATTATCATCTCCAGTAAAACTTGAATTCAAGTTCATTACGTACATGTACTGGAAAACAGTGGCTTCATTTAGAGCTGTAACACTATCAGGAGCATCGAGAGCACCTACAGTGAAGACTGCCTTACCATCCATTACTGTAGTATCGGAAAATCCACCGGCTTCAAAGTTATTCTGCCTAGCTTCTAGGCCATCTATACGACTATTTACTTTTGCAAGACCATCCTTAACATCGTTCTGGAAAGTATCGCTATCAAATCTTTGAGATGTTTTTTTGCTACGAACATAGCTATTCATCTCTTCAAGATTGACTGATTCGGAAGCTTGAGAAGCAATTGGAGCTATTAAGCTCAATGCGGTTCCAGCCACCAACATTTTTTGGAAGAGTTTCATTTTACCTCACACGGAAAAACCCATAGAAATGGGTAACTATACTGTATCGGGTGTAACAAAAAGATAAAGATATAAAAGTTTCAATTCGGTGTAACTTTTTTTACTATCAATTCTTTTTATTGTCTAAATATATTTTGCGTATTAATTCTTTATCAAAGGAAAATTAAGGGATTCTCTTTCATCTACCCATGATGAAGCAACTTCTCTTGCTAATTTTCTAATATTTTCTATATATTGCGCACGATCTGTAACCGAAATTACTCCTCTGGCATCAAGAAGATTAAATGTATGACTACACTTCAGAACAAAATCAAGCGCAGGGTAAGTTAATTTCTTTTCTGTTAAAGAAATTGCCTCAGCTTGATAAATTTCAAATAATTTTCTGAGATTGTCAGCATTAGATTCATTAAAATTATAAGAGCATTGACTTTTTTCAAATTGGAGCCAAATATCGCTATATTCTAAATCTTTGTTCCAATTTAAGTCCCATATACTTTCTTTATCCTGCAAAAACATTGCAATCCTCTCTAATCCATAAGTGATTTCAATTGGGATTGGATTACAATCTACACCTCCGCATTGTTGGAAATAAGTAAATTGAGTAACTTCCATTCCGTCCAACCAAACTTCCCAACCTACACCCCAGGCTCCAAGTGTTGGCGACTCCCAATTATCTTCCACAAATCTTATGTCATGATTTCTAGGATTTATTCCAAGAGATTCTAGAGATGTCAAATATTTTTCCTGTATTCCTTCCGGTGAAGGTTTAATTATTACTTGATATTGAAAGTAATGTTGCGCCCTATTTGGATTATCGCCAAAACGTCCATCAGTAGGTCTTCTACATGGCTCTGCATATGCTACATTCCAAGGCTCTGGTCCAATAGCCCTTAAAAAAGTATGCGGATTCATTGTTCCAGCACCTTTTTCGGTATCATATGGCTGCATAATTAAACAACCTTCTTCTGACCAAAAATTATTTAAATTTTGAATTATATCCTGAAAAAACATTTAATTAAAACAGTTGGGAAATTTTGATCAATGCCACTTGACATAATAACAAAGCTTTAAAGTAAAAATTATATGAAAATGAAAGTTCTCAAAAATATCAACCGATAAAAAGCTTTCATTAAAATAGATCCTTAATAAAAAAATTTGGAATTAATTATTTAAAAAAATCTAATGGCAATGGTCCAAAAGTATTCAATTCTTTTGCACCCTCGTCATACTGACATGTTATTAAAATTCCTTCTCCAAGACCATTTTCAGATCTGACAAAAACATTACTAGTTTTTTGATTAGCTTTTAAAAAAACACCTCCATCAGCATTAAGGGAACTTAGATTTCCAAATTTAATTGAGGAATATTTCTTAGAAATTGATTGCAATGCTTCAATGGCTTTATTATCACTAGATGCCATTATGCCTATTGTTATCCAATCTGCATTAAAAATATTTGCTTCTAGTTCCTCTAAAAGTTTTTTTTCTTGCCTATTACTTAATTGAGGTGCAGTTCTAAGTTTATTTAAATCGACTAATTTATTTATTTCCATTAGGTTAATACGCAAAAAGTTCTTAACCAAATGTTCTTCCATTCCAAGCCCACAATGAAGCTGGAACATCCTCAAAAGAAATATAAATCCTATCTATTGGGATCCCCATTTTCTCATATACAAAATCTGATATTGGCTTTGCCATTTCTGAAGGATTCAGAGAACCTATTGATTTGATTTCTAAAAAGCAAGAAGGTGTCTCATCATCAAAATACATTTGGCAATTATCATCTAATTTCGCCATAACAAAACTTCTTGATTTATTAGTTAAAGATGAAATTAGCATTGAAATTTCTTCGAGTAATTTACCTTTATCATTTACTTTTGCTGAAGTGGAAACATTAATGTAAGGCATCTCTATGCAGCAAAATAATCTTTTTTAGAATCATTTTTTAGATAAACAGTTTTATTTTTTAAATTTCTTTTTGATGAAAGGTATGCCATATCGTATGAACTTATTCCGTTTTTATATGGATTGAAAAGAGCATTTTTAGACCTGTTTTTTTTGCTCCTCTTGAACTCAATCATCATTATTCAATCATTAATTAATAATTTAACTTTTTTTGAATAGATGTCTAGTTTTTTTGAGAATTTTTAATTTATTAAGTGGAAAAAATTTCTAATACACAATTAGAATTTCTTTTTACTAGATTTGCTATGTAGATTCTAAATTAGTTACTTTGGAAGTTCTAAATAATTATCAAAGGAAAAAACTTGATGAGAGCAATGATGAAGAATTTTATTCTGATCCGAAATTTGTTTATCATCTAGATTCAAACTTCAGGCAAAACCTATCAGATTTATATGAAAGAGAAATTGATAATAATTCAATTGTCCTTGATTTAATGTCCAGTTGGGATAGCTATTTACCTAAAGGGAAAAAATATAAAAAAGTATTTGGACATGGTTTAAACAAACAAGAACTTGAAAGAAACAAAATTTTTGATTCTTACTGGATACAAAATTTTAATTTAAGTCAACAAATCCCTCTAGATGAAGAAAGTGTTGATTATTGCTTGATGGTGGCCGCATGGCAATATTTACAATATCCAGAGAATTTAACTAAAGAAATTGCAAGAATATTGAGCAGAGAAGGTAAGATTATTATTGCTTTCTCAAACAGAGCATTTTGGCATAAAGCTCCTAACATATGGACTTCATCTACTGAGGAAGAGAGGGTTAAATATGTAAGAAAAGTACTAATTTCAAACGGATTTAATGAGCCAAAAATTATCAAAAAGTTTACTGAACCAGCACTTAATATCTTTAATTTTTTAAATAAAGATCCTTTTTATTGCTTAATCGCAACCAGAGAGGAACTTACTTAATTGAATTGAATTAAAAAACTCTATGAAAAAGTTATCAACTATTTTTCATAGCCATACTCTTAAATTTTTACTAGTATTGGATAGTTAAAATAAATCATATGGGTTCTAAAAGAGAAAAATATCCTGAAAAATGTCCTTGGGATCTTGGTCCAAATCAACATTTAGCAAAAGAAGAGAACTGGACTTTAAGATTAGGAGAAGCAAATGTATGCTTTAGCAAAAATAAATTAGATAATAATTATTTTCACGTAATTAGTAATGAAAATGAAGAGCAAATTCTAGCTTTTAGAGCAAGACTCCTTTATCAAAAACTTCTTGATAAAGGGTTTAGATTGGTTGAATAAAAACCTAATTTAATAAGCACAGATCCTCGAAGACAAATTTTTGTGTTTCTTCTTTCTGATTTTGGTTTAAGTATTTTATTGTTCTTGAATTTAATATCCAATAATCGTCTTTACCCATATTTAGAAATTCATCCTCATATTCCAATTTTTGAGAATTTGTCTCAAGTGTATCTGGATTAATTTGTTGACTACTATATTTTTTACTAAGAGAACCTTTTCCTGTATCTAAAAATTCTTCAACAAAAATTTCAATTATAGTTCCATGAATTTTTCTGTAGACCATATTAATACAGTTATTTTTAACTCTATATTTATCACCTTGATTCTTACCTGAAACACTCATCTCAATCCCACTTTCAGAATTTTTAAGTAAGTTAAAAGTATTTTCTGAGTGCACTAATTCAAATTCTCTCTTTACTCTATGTATACACACTTCAAATAACTGAGAGGCAATACTTTTAACAACTTTCTCATCTTCTATTTTTTGAATATTTGGTTTAAAGTCTTTCCCTAATATGAAGTCCCCTTTATGAATATTATTATTAGTCAAGAAAATACATTTACCTTGGTAACCATGAAAATCATTCTTCCAGGTGTAACGATTTTGATAAGCCTTTTTGAAAATCTCTTTACAATTGATTTCTTTTACATTATCCATTACTTTATTTGAATACTTTAGATAATTCTACAAAAAAAAACCTCCCTGTTAGAGGAGAGGTTTTTTATTAGATTAAACTAGTTTTGAGTAATTTTTGTATTTTCAATATTGTCAAAAGCTTGACCTATTTTCTTAAAGTCAAATCCCATTGCTCTTAGTGCGTGCCAAAGATGACCTTGTAAGAAAAAGAAACCCAAATAAAAATGAGTATTAGCAAGCCAAGCTCTTGAACTGTATGCTCCTGAACCTAAATCTACTGTATCAGTAAAATAGGGAGCAAATTCAAATTGAAGCTTTAAGGGCTCTCCATATAAATCAACTGGATATATGGTTGTATTTGAAGCACACCAAAAAGCAGCAACAAAAGCCATATAAGAAACACCAACTACTGAGTATGACAAAATTGCCTCAGCACCAAGTAACCCTTTTCCTTTAAATTCTGTATATTCTCCAAATTGTTTAGTACAAATATGGAAAACTCCACCAATGATGGTTAAGAATGCCACAAAAGCATGACCTCCCATAATATCTTCAAGACTATCTATTTTTAAAAAGTCAAATTGATGGTTCCAGATAGCAGCAATATCTAAATTGTAAATAACTTTTCTTGTAGATCCTATTACTGGATCGTAAATTCCATGAATCCGAGCCCATTCCACGAACATTATTGCTCCTAGGCCAAGAAAAATTAGATGGTGTCCAAGAATAAAAGTTAATTTATCAGGATCATCCCATTCAAAATCAAAACTTTTTGGTTTACTACCCTCTGGATAATCACCAAGATCACCAGCAAATTTGTTGGAATGTAATAATCCCCCAGCACCCAATACTGCTGAGAAAATTAAATGTAATGTGCAAATTACAACAATTCCATATGGCTCTGTAATAACTCCATTTTCAATTCCACCTATTCCAATACCAGCTAGGTGAGGAAGAACAATTGCTTTTTGGGCACCCATTGGAATGCTGGCGTCGTAACGAGCTAGTTCAAACAATCCAAAAGCTCCAGCCCAAAACATCATTAATCCTGCATGAGCAGCATGGGCAGCAATGAATTTACCTGAACGACCTACAACACCAGAATTTCCTGCGTACCAGTCATAGCTGACATCAGATTTTCCGTAAGTTTGTAACACTTGATTTAAATAAACAGCAAATTGAGCATATTGCTATTCAGTATTGTTTTTACATGTTCTTTACAGATTTAATTACTTATGTAAAAAAAACATATTACGAGAGAACAAATGTTACAAATTGGGGTAGTAATATCTTTGAAAGCTTATGCCAATGTGGGAATTTCACCCTTTAGTTGAGAAGCCCAAGTTTCAAGACGAGAATCAGTTAAGTCAGACTCACTATCCTCATCAAGAGGTAATCCACAAAAGCTTTCTCCTATAACACTTTTAGACTCATCAAATGTATAAGAGGATTTATCTACATAACCGACCATTTCGGCACCAGCTTTAGTGAAGTAGCTATGAAGTTCTTCCATGGCATCACAATAATTTTCT
This sequence comes from uncultured Prochlorococcus sp., assembly GCA_902539115.1. GTDB lineage: Bacteria > Cyanobacteriota > Cyanobacteriia > PCC-6307 > Cyanobiaceae > Prochlorococcus_A. The sequence continues at coordinate 47,757 of CACBHP010000002.1, forward strand.
GTGTAGGTAGAAGAATCTCCTAAACCAAAAATTGCTACCTTTTTACCTGATAAACTTAGTTCACCAATATCCTCCAAGATTGAATCCCATGCAGTTCCCGATCTTTCTTCATCGGCACCAGTATTCCAAGTAGGAATTCCACAGATAATTCCATCAAGGCCTTCAAATTCTGAAAGATCATCTACATCAGATACATCTTTAGGTGCTTCTGCTGAAGAGATAAAATTGTGAAGACGATCAGCTACGTCTTCGGTTTTTCCAGTTGTTGTTGCGTAATAAATTCCTACAGTCATAACTTCAAAATATTTACATTAAAATAATAAAATCTAAAAACGTAAAATTAATTTCTTTAAAAACTTTTTCGTGTAATATTTTATACTAATCAAGGTAAGAAAATTTTTTTGAGAATAATTTATAAAACTTTTAAAACATCGTGACTAACAAATTACAAAATGATATTAGAAATCTTTTAAAGGAATTTAATTTTAATGGACATAAAAAATTCAAATTAATCATATTATTTGGTTTATTGGGAGATTTTGATAGCTTTGAATATGCAATAAATTTAAAAAATTTTATCGATAATCATCAAGAAAAAAATTTAGATATTTTTGCAATTGCTATTGGTAACCAAAATGGGAAACAAAAATTCTGTAAATTTACTGGCTTTCAAGAAGAAAATTTAATAGTTGTTTCTGATAATCAAATCCACAATAATCTTAAAGTCTCAAGAGGATTAGATATTGGTTTAGGAGGTTGGATCAATATGCTTTTGATGCTATCAGGGATAAATTCTTTTAAAACAATTAAAGAAGTTATTAGAGGTTATACTGGCGACCAAAAAGCAAAGCAAATCTATTCAGAATTTGACAAAATTGATGTTTTAAAATTTCTAAAATTTTCAGGTAATTCTTTTAAACGGTTTTTCGGGGATGGTTATTTGAGACCATTTGAATTAGCAACATTTAGATTAAACAATATGAATGAAATAATCCAAAATTGGAGTGATTATATTCTTAATGAAGAATACCTTCCTCAAAGAGGTGCTTCTTTTCTAATGAACAATAAAAATCAAGTTATTTATAAATTTTTTTCAAATGATGTACTTGGATATTCATCAAACATGAGGGATCCCTTAGGATTTTTGACTGATTTAACTAAAGCATAGTTTTTAAATTTTTTATGAATGTAGATATATTCGGATATTTTGCAGCGATTTTAACAACAGCGGCATTCCTACCTCAATTAATAAAAACCTTGAAAACAAAAAAGGCCGATGATGTTTCTTTAACAACATTAATAATGTTTATTATCGGTGTTTTGTCTTGGATTATTTACGGTTATAAAATTTCTTCTACACCAATATTGATAGCAAATTTAATTACTCTAATCTTAAATTTATTGATATTAATCTCTAAAATATATTTTTCAAAAAACTGAAATGAGTAAAATTTTTTTTAAAAGTAATAAAATTTAGATTCAATATTTAAATCCTGATTAAAATAGAACAAAAATTTATTGATCTTGAAAACTTCAAAATGCTGGGTTTGGTTTAAAGGCAGCCTTAACAATGGTGGATATTGGAAAGAAGGTTTTACATGTACTTTTGATGAGAACCCAGGAGTTTTAATAGAAAGTCCTGCTTACGTAACTTGTCGGGTTCCTTCATGGAGAGTTTTGACTAAAGAACCAGAAAATTTATATAAATCTCCTCTAATTCCTGACAAAGCAATTTGGAAAATAATTTAAGTTCTCAATTATTAATAAAAAACTTTTTGACTGCACTACGGCGAGTTAATATTGCTTTAATAAATATTTAATTAATACCATTTACGCTCTTTTTATAAATATTATCCCTTTTTTAATCTTTGGTTTTCTTCTGGGGAAAAAGAATCCAAAGATTTCAAAATATATAGCAAGACCTCTAATAAGATTTGGCATTCCATTAAGTGTAATGGGTCTCCTATTAAAGGAAGGTATAGATATAAACTTAATTAAAAGTGCATTTTTAGCATTCTCTATAATTGGATTTTTAATAAATTTAATAAATGTAATCCCAATATTAAAGAAGAGGCTTCCAAATTACACATTGCAGCTAGCAGGCCTCATAGGTAATACATCATTTCTTGGAATACCAATTGCGCTAGCACTTCTACCTTCAACAACTATAAATTTCACTATTGGATTTGATTTAGGAACAACACTTTTCGCTTGGATATTTGGACCTTTTTTACTTCAAGAAAAATCCAACAGCAATAACATCCCAAACATCAAAGGACTATTAAATGCATTGATAAATAGCCCGGCATCAAGAGGGATTATTGGTGTACTTCTTGCATATCTTTTTCAGATAAATGAAATTTTAGGCAATTATCTTTGGATTCCTGCAAGAATAGTTATTGCTTTGGCAATAATAATTGTGGGAACAAGACTTGGAATAATCACAAATCAAAATGAGAGGATTTTGGATCTAAATGAAGAAATTAAATTTTCAATTTTATTAAAGTTATTTATTCTTCCCTTTATTATTTTTTTAGTATGCCAATTCATAAATTTTAATTTCTATCAATCATCTGCAGTAATTCTTCAGGCAGCAACCCCAACGGCAATATCCACAATATTAATGGCAGAGGCTTATGGTGTGAAACAAAAAATAGCTTCAAAAATTCTTTTCACTACAACTTTAATTTCAATAATTACAATTCCTTTATTAAAAATATTTATGAATTTATTTATTTAAGCAACCTGGGAAGGGGTGAGAGAGCGGAAGAAACTCTTTTTAGAAAGCATGATTAATGAATATTGTAAAGATTATATCCTGATAACTAAATAATGTCTTAAGATTTAAGTTATGAAGTCAGCAAACCCTGAAAATGAATTTATCCCTTTAGATCTTAGGATTTCTGTAAGGAGGGATACTCTACGGCTTATCTCAGAGATGGCGCAAGATATGGGAATAAGCATTAATGAAGTTTTTAGTTTTTTAGCCGAAGATTCTGTCATCGATCTCGAATTAATGGAAGATTTGAATAATATCGATATCCCGAGCAAGTGCAGCCTTGATGATCTCAAAAACGCTCTTCTTAAAAAAAGACTTTGTTAGAATTTTTCAACTTTTCTATTTTCCCAGTCAGATTTATAACCACTATTAACTAGAAATTTAGAAAAATTATTTAAATCACTTTTTTGAATGCGCCATAAATTATAAATCCCAAATTTGCCCAATTTTTGATGATTAATTTTTGACCATTGCTTTCCGCGGGAAGAGTATTCATCTATCACAACCAATAGAGATTTGTATTCATAATCAGGTTGATCCTCATAATTTTCTCTCCTATCAGTATTCAGCCTTTCTGACAGATTAATTAATCCCTCTTCAGTGTTTGGTTCATAAAAAACTATTTGCCTCGAATAATAATGTAATGACGGTTTTCTTATCCCGATCATTGCTAAAGTTTCCCTCCCCTCGCGAGTATCTAAAATTAATTTTGAGATATTCCTTAAAGGTAATTGTCTAGAAGTATCTGCTAATTTTCTAATTGGGGACATCAAATAAGATTGTCCTATTAAAAGTAAAATTTGAAGATAAAGAAGGATATTTTTAGATTTTAAAGAAAATAGTATTATTGCTAGAAGGGTAAATGAAGAGAAGAAAAATTTAGCTTTGAAAATAATCCCAGAGCTTATTAATTCGGATGCAAGATTAGGCATTTCGGGATCATTAATTGAACTTAACCAATTATTTGAGAAAAAGAGTGTTAAGGATAAGCCAAACAAAATTAAAATATTAAAAATCCAGAAATATAAATAACTTTTATTTATATTTTTTAAGCTTATAAAGCTATTACTTGTTAATAACGCCGCTGCTGGAATTGCTGGCAACCAATAGCTAGGTAGTTTCGTTGCAGAAAGGCTAAAGAAGATTAAAACTGACGTTAACCAACATAAAGAATATGTATAAAGGGTTTCAGTGACATTGTAAGTTTCTTTTAAACTTTTAAAAAAATCCTTAAAAGATTTTAAAATCCCATGATACAAAAAAGGAGTGAATGGTAATGAAGCCAGTATCATTATGTAAAGAAAAAACCAGAATGGTTCTGCATGATTATTTACAACTGAGGTATATCTTTGAATATTATGGTATCCAAAAAAATTATCCCAAAAAGGCTTTCCCTCTTTTAAAAGTTCTAATATGTACCATGGAACACTTATTAATGTTGTTATTAAAAACCCTTTTTTAGGGTTTATCTTGCGGAGCAACTTTTTCCAATTCTTCTGACAAAACAAAAAAGACGTAATAGTCAAGAACGTCAAAACAAATGCAACAGGTCCTTTAACTAAAATTGCAAAACCTAAAAATACCCAAGCTGAAATGCATTGATCATTATTTTCACTTGCCATTCTTCTCCAAAACAAAAGCAGGCTAATCCCTAGGGTTCCAGTTAAAAGGGCATCACTCACGGCAGTTCTACTCCAAATAATTATTAATGGAGAAAGAGCAAAGCCTAATGATGCAACTATTGGAGTGAGAAATTGCCTATCACTCTTCTGTGGCCAACAAAACAACGTATCTCCAATCATCAACATTAAAAATAATGATGCCAAAGCTGAAGGGAGTCTTGCTGAGATAGTCCCGAAGCTATCCCAAATCTCATTTTTCGGTAATGAGTAAAAAAAACCCATTAGCCAATATATCATTGGAGGCTTATCAAAACGGAATATTCCATTGACTTTTGGAGTTAACCAATCACCAGATTCACTCATTGCCCGTGCTGCAGCGGCAAATAAAGGTGGAGTTTCATCCACCAATCCTGTAGTACCTAAATCTAAGATAAATATAATGATCCCACAAACTAAAACTATCAATAAGGTTATAAGCCTTTTTTTTGAGTTAAGAAGAATCATTTAATATTATTTATATTCATGCATTACCTTATTAAGCCAGTTCACAACCTTGTTAGCAAATATATCTGAGGAGGCATTTTTTTCTACCCATTCTCTACATTTCTGACGCTTTATTTTTTCAATAATCTCTACATAAGAAAGCATATTTTTTTTATCATCAGGATCCGCAAGATAACCTGTTTGGCCATGCTGAATAATTTCACTAGGTCCTCCCCTTTTATAGGCAACAACAGGCACCCCACAGGCTAAAGCTTCTACAATAACGTTCCCGTATGCCTCATTCCATTTCGGAGTATTTAGCAACCCTCTGCATTTACCAAGTTCTTTTTGTAATTCATCAGTTGATAAAAACCCCATCCAATCTATGGCTCCTTGAGGGAACGATTTTTCTATCTTTGATGCATAAATCTTATCTTCTATAAATCCCCAAACTTTTAATTTTTCGCCAAGTTGGTTTGCTACATAAACTGCATCCTCCAAGCCTTTCTCCGGAGCCACTCTCCCCACCCATGCCAAGGGTCCCTTAACTGAATCTTGAAAAATATAATTATCCAAATTAAACCCATTCCCAATAATTGTTGGTTTTTTTATGAAAGGATAATCATTAGCTTGCATTTTCGAATGAAAAGCAAAATTATTTGGATATCTAGCATATACCCTAGAGATTAAATTACTAATTATTGAACTTTCAGAACCCATACTAATAATATGTGCAATGGGTATCTCTAAATTTAAAGTCATCCAGATAGGCAACCAATCATAGGACATGTTCAACAATACATCTGCATTTTTAGCGATATCTATTCCCTTTTCAAACATTCCTACTAAAAGAGAATTATCTGGGATAATCACGGGAGAATTATAATTTTGATGCTGCCAACTAATTTGATCTTCACCTTCAACAAAATGTAATTTTGCTTTTACATTACTTTCATGTAACTTAGAATTTTTTGGAGCTACAACCTCAACAGAATGACCTAAAGAAATTAAACCTGAAACTAAAGAATTTAAAGTTAATTCAACTCCACCACCTTTACCACTCCCTAAGAACCCTATTGGAGTACTAATCAAAACTATTCGCATTATTTGACTTTTTACAACAAGAAACTAATTAAATAGTAGTATCAGAAAATTTATTTTCCCATAAACTCTTTCTCTGGCTAACAAAAAATACTGAGATAAGAACAAACACCACTCCTATCCACTGCACAATAGTGAGTCTTTCATCTAACCAAACACCTCCACTAAGAAGAGCAAATACAGGTGTTAAAAATGCTAGAGTGCTAAATCCAGTTATTTCTTTATTATTAGCAAAGTAAAAAAACAATCCATAAGCTATTGCTCCTCCAAAAATACTTGCAAATGACATGAGTCCCCAATCAAATATTGACCAATCTGGAATTATTTTGAAATTTGATTGTAAGCAATGCTTAGTAATTAAAGGCAAACTCCCTAAAACCATATGCCAACCAGTAACAGCCACTGGATCACTTTTAGTACAGGTGAACCTAATTAAAATTGTTCCTAATGCCATAGCGAGAGAAGCTGCAAGCATCCAAAGTTCTCCAAAGTTAAATGCAACATCATTTATAGAACTATCAGACATCAACCACCAATTACCTAAAAATTCCTGTGGAACTCCTAAAAATACTATTCCTCCCAAGCCAAAGAGTAGTCCTAACCATCCTATTGGATTAATTAAATTCCCAAAAATTGCCCTCGCTAAAATAGCTACCAAAAGCGGTTGAGAATCAATTAAGACAGAACCTAAACCTGCTCCAGTTTTTTCAATACCATAAGTTAGAAACAACTGAAAAAAAGTGGCATCAATAATCGTAAAAACAAAAAACCACTTCAAATCGCATTTGTAAATTTTCAAATCTCTTTTAAACAAATATGTTGTTATTAGAACAAGAATCCCTGCAGGAAGTAATCTTAAAGAAGCCACAAACTCTGGGCCAGCACTAGATACTAAAGGAGTCATTGCTGCCATTGAAGTACCCCAAAGTGCAAAAGGGAGTATCATTAAAAACCAATTTAGGATTGAATTCATTAGGTCTGCTGATAGTCTTTTTAAAGTAGTTTTATGAATTTACCTTAAAAGAATGATTTGGCCTTTTAGACGAAAGTCAAAAAAAAGAATAGCTCGTATAGTAATTGATGAGCCTATTACAAGTTCAACAAGAGTTTCAGTCCTTAAAGCTCTTAAACAAATTGAGGATAGAGAATTTCCTGCTTTAATCGTGAGAATTGATTCTCCAGGGGGTACTGTTGGGGACAGCCAAGAAATATACTCCGCTATTAAAAGGCTAAAAGATAAAGGATGTAAAGTCATTGCTAGTTTTGGGAACATCTCAGCATCAGGAGGCGTTTACATTGGTGTTGCATCTGACAAAATAGTTGCTAATCCAGGTACAATTACAGGATCTATTGGTGTGATTATAAGAGGAAATAATTTATCTGAATTATTAGATAAAATCGGTATTAAATTTGAAACTGTCAAAAGCGGTGTATTTAAAGATATACTTTCTCCAGATAAACCTCTAAGTGAGGAAGGTAGAGGGCTACTCCAAGGTCTTATAGACGAAAGCTACAAACAATTTACTGAAGCCGTTGCTGAAGGAAGAAATTTACCTGTTGAAGAAGTAAGGAAATTTGCCGATGGAAGGATTTTCACCGGAACACAAGCACTAGAACTTGGTCTTATTGATAAGGTTGGTGATGAATTTGTTGCAAGGGAACTTGCTGCAGAAATGGTTAATATTGATCCTAAAATTCAACCTTTAACATTTGGGAAGAAAAAGAAAAAAATACTTGGACTAATTCCTGGTAGTAGAATGATTGACAAAATTATAAATAATATCTTTTTTGAGTTTGACTCATCTAATAAAGTACTTTGGTTATATAAGCCTTAAATAGATGTGTCTGCAAAAAATGAAAGATGATCATAAAATCACATTTATTCGTGGAGCTACAACAGCATCTGGAAATTCTGTTAGGGAAATAGAAGTTGCTGTAGTGGAATTGATTAATGAATTAATTTCACGCAACAATCTTATTAAGACGAACATATTATCTATTACATTCACCGCAACAAAAGATTTAGATGCATGTTTTCCTGCTTCAATTGCAAGAAAATTTAATGGACTTGATTCAGTTGCCTTTTTAGACTGCCAACAAATGCACGTATTTAATGATGTTGATTTTTGCATAAGAATAATGGCTCAAGTTTTATTGCCACCAAATTATGCAATAAAGCACCCTTATTTAAAAGGCGCTGCAAAATTAAGGGCAGATAGATGTTAATCTTAATGAAATTATTTTTCTGCTTTAAATTTGAATAGCACGAACTCAACCTTTAAATTCCATTATCTTAATGTTAAAAATCACAAAGAAAATTACTATGAATTTTAAAAGTTTAAGATTTCTAGTTATTCCCACAATTTTAATTTCAACTACTTTTTTTAATAAAATTCAAGATGCTAAAGCAGGGATGGAATTTCAGTGGAATCAAGACTCTGTGTTTAGAAGATTAAATTGGTTTCAAAAAGAAGATAAAAAGAAATTTAGAAATACAATTTATTTTTTCTTAAGGCCAACTGATAGAAGAAGTGATCTCTTGAAAATTAATCTAGCAATCCCTAAAACCTTTAAATCCACTTTAAAAAGCGAAAAATTAAGTTTTTGCAAAGTAAGAATTGGCGGTTTTGAGAATAGAACAAAATGTTTAGAAGATATTCCAGCTGATATCGAAATTAATACTGATGAATCAGGCTTACGTTCACTAGATATTTACCCCTACAGCCCAATTCCTTCAAATAAAGATAGTTATGCAATTGTCTTAAAAGTTTTTAATCCCAAAAAATCAGGTTTATATCAATTTCATTCATATGGGCAACCCAAAGGGAAATCATTTTCAAGTTATTTAGGAAGCTGGACTATAGTGATCGATTAAATGATAAATTAAATAAAGATAATTAAACAAATGACTAAAAGAACTTTTGGCGGAACTTCAAGAAAAAGAAAACGTGTATCTGGTTTTAGAGTAAGAATGCGTTCTCATACCGGTAGAAGAGTTATTAAAAGCAGAAGACAAAAAGGAAGAGAAAGAATAGCTGTATAACTTGTAAATCTTAATGGCCTTACCAAAGGATATGCGTTTAAAAGGTTACAGGACTTTTAATTATATTCATGAAAATTCCAAAACATATTACGGGAAATTAATGACATTTAAAGTTGCAAAATCAAATCCCGAAATTCTATTAAGCCATAAATTCACAAATACCTCAAACAAATTTAGGGTTGCTATTGCGATTAGTAAAAAAGTCTCAAAAAAAGCTGTAGAAAGAAATAAATTAAGAAGAATCCTTCAAGATTGGCTATTAAAAAACATTCAAAAAATTAATAACCACAAACCATATTGGTTACTTGTTAACCTTAAAATTGGAGATTTCTGCAATGATAAAAGCAGACTTTTGGAAGATTTTCAAAACTTAATGTTCAAATCTCATCTAATCAAATGATTAACACGAATGAAGAAACCTTTTATGAAGGGGGTCCTGCAAAAAGTGATTTAATAATAAATCTATTTGCAGGTATAACTATTCTTGGATTACCATTTACCTTTGCCGCAATAGTTAGAGCATTGTGGTTGAGATATAAAATTACAAACAAAAGAATTACAATTGATGGCGGATGGTTTGGCAAAAACAAAACACAAGTTGCATTAAGTAAGATTGAAGAGATTAGATCTATACCAAGAGGGTTCGGCTCATATGGTGATATGGTACTTATCCTTAATGACGGATCAAAGGTTGAAATGAAATCTTTGCCTTTGTTCAGAGAAAAGCAAAAATTCATTGAAGAAAATATAAATAAGAGATCACAGATCCCAAATCTCAACGAAGTACAGGGATTTGCTACTAAATCCTAAATAAATTAATTACAAAAACCTTTTTTTCCTGTAAAATAAAATGTCTATAAAAATTACACTCTTTTTAATATCGTGATAGGGTTCATTTCTGAAAAATTACTTATCCCGATTCTAGATTTTTTCTACGGTTTAGTCCCTAGTTATGGTTTAGCGATTGTTGCATTGACTGTGGTAATTAGAATTGCACTTTTCCCTTTAAGCGCTGGTTCCATCAGAAGCGCAAGAAGAATGAAGATTGCCCAACCAGTAATGCAAAAAAGACAAGCGGAAATAAAATCTAAGTTTTCAGGTGATCCAAAGAAACAGCAGGAAGAACTTGGAAAACTAATGAACGAATTTGGGAGTCCCCTCGCTGGTTGCCTTCCATTGATTGTACAAATGCCTGTGCTATTTGCATTGTTTGCAACCTTAAGAGGCTCACCATTTGCTGATGTCCCTTACAATATAAATCTCAAAGTTGTTCCCCAAGACCAAATAGCGGCTATTGACCCAAAACCTTATAAATCTCCAAGGCATTCAATATTCATTACAGAAAAATCACATTTTCCTGTAATAGCTACTATTCCTAATGGAACAAAATTAGGAACAGAAGAATCTGTAAAAATAAATTTACAAACAACAAATGGCAATAGCTATTCGGAAGTTTTATCTAAGTATGACAACGGATCAAAATTTCTCCCCATATGGAAGGTATCTAAAGGTTCCGAAAATCTTAAAGTTTCGCAAGACGGAACAGTAACAGCAATTAAACCCGGTGATGCAACAATCGAGGCAAAAATCCCTGGTCTAGCTGCTAAAAGTGGTTTTCTTTTTATTAAAGCTCTTGGTCAAGTAGGATTTTATGTAGATGGTGCAATTAATTGGGATATTGCAGCACTAGTTGGTGCCTTTGGATTAACCCTACTTCTTTCTCAAGTTTTATCAAGCCAGGGTATGCCTGCTAATCCACAGCAATCAACAGCAAACAAAATCACACCAATCATGATTACTGGAATGTTTCTTTTTTTCCCACTTCCAGCAGGAGTTTTACTTTATATGGTTGTTGCTAATATATTTCAGGCATTCCAGACTTTTCTGCTTAATAAAGAAGCTCTTCCCGAGAATCTACAGAAAATTTTGGATCAACAATTATTAGCAAAAAATGAAGTATTATCAACTGCTGCTTCAACTATCTCAGATAAAAGATTACCTTTTGAACCTAACAATAAAAAATAGTCTTAATCTTAAATCATGAATTCATGGTGTAGAAATTTAGAATTATTAATAAAATCAAGAACTTCATTAATTTGGATCAGGTCTAAAGAAGAGGAAAGACTAGAGACATTAATTAATTTTTCTTGTGAAAGACTAAATGTAAAAAGATTTATTCGCTGGGATTGTGTTAGCGGGATAAAAGGTTTAATAAATGAAGAAGGTAAATTTTCTAACAATCCTTTAGGAGTGCTTAATTGGCTTAAAGAACAAAACTCTGAAGTTTCAACAGTCTTATTAGTAAAAGATTTTCATAAATTTTATGATGATCCAAGTATCAATAGAACTATTAAAGAACTATCCTCAGAGCTTAAGAAAACTAGTCACAATTTAATTATTTCTTCACATTTATTCCCATCATCAGAAGATCTGGATGAATTAATGACAATTGTAAATTTACCTTTACCTAATCAAAAAGAATTGAAAAATCTAATAAAAACAATTGCCATAAATACCAATTCAAATCTTGAAGAACATGACTTAAACGAACTTTCTATAGCTTCAAGTGGACTAACCGAAATAAAAGTAAAGCAAGTCACTGCAAAGGCACTTGCTCAAAGAGGGAAAATAAGTAAAGAAGATATTCAAGATATTCTTGAAGAGAAAAAACAAGTGATCGCAAGAAGTGAAATTTTAGAATTTTTCGAAGCTAAATCAAGTCAAGATGATATTGGTGGTTTAAATGTTTTAAAAGTTTGGCTCAAGCAAAGATACAGGGCCTTTTCTAAAGAAGCTAGAGACTATGGACTACCTATCCCCAAGGGAGTATTACTTGTTGGGGCACAAGGAACAGGGAAATCACTTACTGCAAAATCAATTTCTAGGAGTTGGTCTATGCCATTACTTAGGTTAGATGTTGGAAGACTATTTTCTAGCCTTGTTGGTTCAAGCGAGGCCAGAACAAGAGAAACAATATTGAGAGCTGAGGCTATGTCTCCTTGTATCCTTTGGATCGATGAAATTGATAAGGGCTTTGGTGGCGATGCTAGAAGTGATGGAGGGACAAGTCAAAGGGTTTTGGCGAGTTTGCTAACTTGGATGGCTGAAAAAGAATCCGCAGTATTTGTAATTGCTACCGCTAATGCTATAGATAAGCTTCCTGCTGAATTGTTAAGGAAAGGGAGGTTTGATGAGATATTTTTTCTTGATTTACCAAATTCTGAAGAAAGGTTAAGTATTCTGGATTTGCACTTAAAAAAAAGAAGACCAAGTTATAGTTTCCCTCTCTCTACTATCATCGATAGAACAGATGGTTTTTCGGGAGCAGAACTTGAACAAGCAGTAATAGAAGGTATGCACATTTCATTTTCTGAAAATAGAGAGCTAATGGAAAAAGATTTAATAATGGCAGTTTCTGAATTAGTTCCCTTATCCAGAACAGCCAAAGAGCAAATTGATTTACTAAAAAATTGGTCATCAACAGGACGAGCTCGTTCTGCATCGTAACTAAAATTTAATTTTGAAAATATTAAATAAGTTAGGAATCATTAATTTAGTTAATTTTTCATCAAAATTCCCAAATAATGAATTGAGATTAACTATCTTAATTAAGGTATAAAAAAAAAGAGTGTTAGATCAAAAATTAATAAGAGAAAATCCAACATTTGTTGAAGAGAATTTATCCTTAAGAGGAAAAGTATATGAGATATCCCATATACATGAATTAACTGTTAAGAAAAAAGAAATTGATATAGAAATATTCAGTCTTCAATCCGAGAGTAAAAAATTAAGCAAATCAATCGGCCAAGCAATTGGGAAATCACAAAATAATAACTCTCAAGAATTAAATGATTTAAAGAAAAAGGGAAACGAATACAGAATAAAAATTTCTGAGCTTGAAGAGCAACAAAGGATACTAAATAAACAAGTAAATGATGAAATTTATAATTTGCCAAATTTTCCTAGCAAAGATGCACCTATTGGAAAAGATGAAAGTGATAATGTACAAATAAAAACTTGGGGGGACCCTTTTAGAAATGAAAATATAAAATCACACTGGGAAATAGGTGAGAGTCTTAATATTTTTGACTCTGTAAAATCAACAAAAATATCAAAAAGTCGTTTTATTACTCTTACAGGTGATGGGGCCAGATTAGAGAGGGCATTGATTAATTTCATGCTCGATATGCATACTAAAAATGGTTATTTAGAGTTAATGCCTCCAGCTTTAGTAAATTCAGAAAGTCTAAGGGGATCTGGACAATTACCTAAATTTTCAAATGAAAGTTTTAAATGTTCTAATGACGATTTATGGCTTTCTCCAACAGCTGAAGTTCCAATAACTGCTTTTCATAGAAACGAGATTATTGATCCAAAGAAGTTACCCATTAAATATGTTGCATATAGTCCATGTTTTAGGAGAGAAGCTGGAAGTTATGGAAGAGATACTAAAGGTTTAATAAGACTTCATCAATTCAATAAGGTTGAGCTCTATTGGTTTTGTGATCCAAGTAAATCTTTAGAAGCTCATAAAAAAATTACTTCTGATGCAGAAAGCATTTTAAAAAAGCTCAACTTACCTTACAGATTAGTAGATATTTGTACGGGAGACTTAGGCTTTTCCTCTAGTAGAACTTTTGATCTTGAAGTTTGGCTTCCCAGTAGTAAATGTTATAGAGAAATTTCAAGTTGCAGCAACTGTCTTGACTTTCAAGCACGTAGATCATCGATAAGATCAAAAATTGATAAAAAAAATATATATTTACATTCCTTAAATGGTAGTGGTCTTGCTATCGGAAGAACAATGGCCGCGATTCTTGAGAATGGCCAGCTAACAGATGGTAGCGTTAAGATTCCAGATGCTCTTGTTCCATATTTTGGATCAAATTTTTTAAAAACTGCTTAATATAAAATAATGAATGTTTTAACTTCAATAACGGTACTTGGATTTCTCATATTTTTTCATGAGATGGGGCATTTTCTTGCGGCAATTTTACAAGGTATTTATGTTGATGGATTTTCAATTGGCTTTGGACCATCAATAATTCAAAAAAAATTTAGAGACATCACTTATTCCTTTAGAGCCTTTCCTCTCGGAGGCTTTGTATCCTTCCCTGATGAAGAACTAAATAATATTGACCCTGAAGATCCAAATCTTTTAAAAAATAGACCAATAATTCAAAGAGTTATTGTTATCTCCGCTGGGGTATTAGCTAACTTAATTCTTGCTTACACAATCTTAATTTTAAATCTTACTACTGTTGGGATTCCATTTGATCCAGAACCAGGTATTTTAGTTTTGGCTACTCAACCTGAGAAGGCTGCCTATCTTGCTGGATTAGAACCTGGAGATAAAATATTAGAAATTGAAACTAGTGCTTTAGGTGTTGGTGATCAAGCTGTTTCAACTTTAGTAAAAGAGATTCAAAACTCACCAGATGAACCAATTTCAATAAAAATTGAAAGAGATGGGATTTTCAAAGATTTAACTTTGATACCAAAAAATGTTGAGGGGAAAGGAACAATAGGTGCTCAATTGCAACCGAATATAAGGAAAGAAACTAAAAAGACAAAAAACGTTTTCGAACTTTTTAAATATACCAACAATGAGTTTTCATCTCTTTTAGTAAAAACAATCCAAGGCTATAAAGGACTAATAACAAATTTCTCCTCAACAGCTCAACAATTAAGTGGGCCAGTCAAAATTGTCGAAATTGGAGCTCAACTATCACAACAAGGCGGAACAGGGATATTATTATTTGCAGCTTTAATTTCTATTAATTTAGCAGTACTTAATTCATTACCCTTACCATTGTTAGATGGAGGACAACTTGTTTTCACTTTAATTGAAGGGCTTAGAGGAAAACCTGTACCAGTCAAGGTACAAATGGTTGTTACTCAGTCCAGTTTTTTTCTTTTAGTTGGACTAAGCGTTCTGCTTATTATTAGGGATACTAGTCAACTATTAATCGTACAAAGGTTATTAAACCATTAAATAAATTTCAAAAACTGTTCTCCAAGCTGTTATTATATTTATTAGTTTTAAAATATATTAAATGGCTAAAAAGTCCATGATTGCGAGAGAAGTTAAACGCAAAAAACTTGTGAAGAAATATGCTGCAAAAAGGAAATCATTATTAGATCAATTTAATGCCGCAAAAGATCCAATGGAAAGGTTAGAAATTCATAGGAAGATTCAAGGTCTGCCAAGAAACTCTGCACCAAATAGAGTAAGAAATAGATGTTGGGCAACTGGTAAACCTAGAGGAGTATATAGAGATTTTGGTCTTTGCAGGAATCAGTTAAGGCAAAGAGCTCATAACGGTGAACTTCCTGGGGTAGTTAAATCAAGTTGGTAGGATAATTTAACTGCTTTATTTTATAATTAGATTTTCTAAAATAAATATTTTCCAAAGAAATTAATATTTAATTTAGGACATTTTAAAAATTTTACAGCTTATCTAAATAATTTACTCAATATGTCCCTATAAAATGTAAGAATAAAACATGTATAGATTTATAATTTAAAAAGTGGAAGGACAAAATAAGTCGATCACGTTTGACGGACGAGAGATACGACTAACTACGGGACTATATGCTCCTCAAGCAAATGGATCAGTAATGATTGAGTGTGGTGACACCTCTCTTTTAGTTACAGCTACAAAAACAACAAAAAAAGATGCTTCAGACTTTCTGCCTCTGATATGTGACTACGAGGAAAAACTATATGCTGCCGGAAGAATTCCAGGGGGTTTCATGAGGAGAGAAGGTCGCCCCCCAGAAAGGGCCACTTTAATTGCAAGATTGATTGATAGGCCAATGAGGCCACTTTTCCCTTCATGGATGAGAGATGAAATACAAATAGTTGCCTCTTGCCTTTCTCTAGATGAAAGAGTTCCAGCAGATGTTTTAGCGGTTACTGGGGCATCACTAGCAACTTTACTTGGTGAGATTCCCTTTTATGGGCCAATGGCTGCAGTTAGAGTCGGTCTCATAGGAGATGATTTCATATTAAATCCAAGCTATAGAGAGATAGAGAAAGGAGATTTAGACATTGTTGTTGCAGGTTCCCCTGACGGCATTGTCATGATTGAAGCAGGTGCCAACCAATTATCAGAGCAAGATACCATCGAAGCTATAGATTTTGGATATGAATCAGTTACCGAGCTTATTAAATCTCAGGAAGATTTACTTAAAGATTTGGGAATAAAGCAGATTAAACCATCTGAGCCTGAAGAAGATAAAACATTGCCCTCTTATTTAGAGAAAAATTGCACAAAACCTATTGAGTTGGTTTTAAAGAAATTTGATCTTTCCAAAGAGGAAAGAGATCTTGAACTCGAAAAAATAAAAGTTGAGACGCAAGGAAAAATTGAATCATTGAAAGATGACAACCAATTAAAAGTTCTTCTCTCAGAGAATGATAAGTTATTAAGCTCCAACTTTAAAAAGCTTACAAAGAAATTAATGCGATCACAAATCATTAACGATAACAAAAGAGTTGATGGAAGAGATCTAGACGAAATTAGAAAAATATCAGCTTCTGCAGGAATTCTTCCAAAAAGGGTTCATGGTTCTGCATTGTTTCAAAGAGGTTTAACACAAGTTTTATCTACTACTACTTTAGGTACTCCAAGTGATGCTCAAGAAATGGATGACTTGAATCCAAGCACTGAAAAAACTTACTTGCACCATTATAATTTCCCTCCTTATTCAGTAGGAGAAACAAGACCAATGAGAACTCCTGGGAGAAGAGAAATTGGCCATGGAGCATTAGCTGAGAGAGCAATAATCCCAGTATTACCTGGGAAAGAAACATTTCCTTATGTACTAAGAGTAGTTAGCGAAGTTTTAAGTTCTAACGGTTCAACTTCAATGGGGTCTGTATGTGGAAGCACTCTTTCATTATTAGATGCGGGGGTTCCTTTAAAAGCTCCTGTAAGTGGTACTGCCATGGGTCTTATCAAGGAAGGTAAAGAAGTAAGAATTCTTACAGATATTCAAGGAATTGAGGACTTTCTTGGAGACATGGACTTTAAAGTTGCTGGCACTGATAAGGGAATAACTGCATTGCAAATGGACATGAAAATTACAGGTTTACCTGTTTCTGTTATTTCTGATGCAATTAAAAAAGCTCGTCCAGCAAGATTACATATCTTAGAAAAGATGCAAGAGGCGATCGATAAACCTCAGGAATCCCTTTCTCCGCATGCTCCTCGACTTTTAAGCTTTAGAATTGATCCTGAGCTTATAGGAACAGTCATTGGACCTGGAGGCAGAACTATCAAAGGAATTACTGAAAGAACTAACACAAAAATAGATATAGAAGATGGCGGAATTGTAACTATTGCTTCGCACGACGGAGCTGCTGCAGAAGAAGCTCAAAAGATAATAGAAGGATTAACACGAAAGGTTCATGAGGGTGAGATCTTCTCTGGTGTAGTAACTAGAATCATACCCATTGGTGCCTTCGTAGAAATCTTGCCTGGCAAAGAAGGGATGGTTCATATTTCTCAATTATCAGAAGCAAGGGTTGAGAGAGTCGAAGATGTAGTAAGGCAAGGCGACGAAGTAACTGTAAGAGTTAGAGAAATTGATAGTAGAGGCAGAATCAATCTTACTTTGAGAGGCGTAGGACAAAATAGTGGAATGTCTTATCCAGAACCAACTCCTACTCCAGTAGCTCCACTTAATTAAAAACTAGAGGGGATAAATCCCATTCTCCTCAATAATTTTCTTTATTTTTAGACAAATACTCCTATGGGTATTCTTATTATTAGTCGCTACTATAATTCCTCCATGTTCGAAACAAGTTTGTCCATAGGTTAGTTCTTCATTTTCTAAATTTGTTATTGCGCCGCCAGCCGCCTTCAGAATGGATTCTGGTGCGGCAAAATCCCAATCTTTTGGAGAGCTTTTCTCAGGTAAACTTAGGCAGATATAAATATCACTTTCTCCCCTGACTATAGATGCTAATTTGCAGCCAATGCTTCCCATGATTTCGACTTTGTTGAAATTAATTTTCTTAATTAAATTTTGCAAAATTTCATTTCCATGATTTTTACTTGTTACTAAAGTCATTTCTTGAAGATTTTTACTCTTTAAAACCATTGGTTTATATTTTGAACCGTCTCTTTTTTCACACCAAGTTTTTTCTCCATCAGTAATCCATAATTGATTTTTATCTGGAATCAAAACAAACCCAATATAAGGCTTTTGTTTAAAGTTCAATGCTAAATGCATTGCATAGTTGCCCGTTCCTTGGATAAAATCTTTAGTTCCATCAAGAGGATCAAGAACCCAGATCCAATCAGACTTAAAATTAAAAATTTCTTCAGAAATTTTTACATTTTCCTCACTCAAAATATCCCAATTAATATTTTTATATTTTTCATTTATGCTATTAATAATTATTTCATTGACTTTTAAATCAGCCAAAGTAACAGGATCTTCTTCATTATTATTTTTGAGTATATTTTTCTTATAATTTGAATTTTCTAACACTTTAGAGTAATAAAGCAAAATATCTGCTGCTTGCCAGCTGATATTTCTTATATCATCGATAAGATGATTAATATCTACTCCAGAAGGTAATTTAATCATTCAATGCATAATAATTCATTATTATCACATAGAAAAGATGAACCTGAAAACGGTACTTTATATATAGTTGGTACTCCAATTGGAAATTTAAATGATATTACCCATAGAGCAATAAATATTCTTAAACATGTTTCTTTAGTAGCTTGTGAGGACACAAGGCAAACAAAAAAAATAATGAACAAGTTCAATATTTCAAATAAACTTATAAGTTTTAATAAACACAATTCTTTAATTAAAATTCCAAAAATAATAAAAGATCTCAAAGAAGGAAAATCAATAGCAATTGTCAGTGACGCTGGCATGCCAGGAATCTGCGATCCAGGGGAAGATATTACTAGGAGCGTAAAAACTGAGGGGATCGATATTATTTGTATTCCTGGCGCATGTGCTGCAATAACAGCACTTGTTTCGAGCGGGTTACCATCCTCTAGTTTTGTATTTGAAGGATTTCTTCCTAAAAAGCAAATTTATAGAGAAAAAATTCTTTTAGAGATAAGTAAAAATGAAAAAACAACTATAATTTATGAATCTCCTAAAAGACTCAGAAAATTATTAAAAGAATTATTAGATTTATGTGGAGGTAATCGAGAAATAATGGTGGCAAGAGAATTAACAAAAAAGTTTGAAGAACATGTTGGGAATAATATTAATGAAGTTATAGAATTCTTCAAAGATAAAGATATTATTGGTGAAATAACAATTGTTGTTAAAGGTATAAAAAAAAGAGATTTTAATCCTGATAAATTCATCATAAAAAAAGATCTCAATGATTTAATAAATGCAGGCCTTAGCTTGTCAGAAGCATCTAAATACTTGGCAAAGAGAAATGGTTTAAAAAAAAGCGAAGTTTATAATATGATTTAAATGTAAAATTCATTTATATGAGCTTATTTATTAAAAAATTATTCTTCGCAGCAATTTTCAATTCTTGTCTATTTGCGCTTTTATTTATTGGGATACAAAATAGTTCAAACAAAAGCAAAGTAGAATTGTTAATAAGTGAATCTATTGAACTCCCAATAAGTTTTATAGTAGGTTCTAGTTTTATATTAGGTTCTATTTTTGGAAGCTTTTTTGTTTTCAATAATGATTAAAAAGAGCTCAAAGAGATATTAAATTTTCAGCACAAACGATTCTTGAAATTCCTTTCTCAATAAGAATAGGTGCTGCAATTCTAAATACATCAGTATTTGGGACTTTAAGTACTTTTTGCTCTTTATTACAAGATCTTTTAGCAAGATTTAAATCAAAGAATATTTCTATAGTTTTTCTATTCAAATCATTACGAGGTAAAAATTCCCATTCTGGAAAATCTTTTAATAGTTTTATTTCTAACTCAATTTTTTTATCCACAATCATATAAACAACCTTGGGGAAATCTACTTCTGATAAGGGAACTGAACTTAATTCTTTACGAGATGAATTATCCATCTCATAATCTATTGGAGCAATTTCAAAAAAAGAATCAATTGGTGCAAAATCTGAAACAGCTATATTTTCATTTAAAACATTTGGATCATTAGGATCATTTTTAAATTCTTCATTATCAAAATTTGTTTCTTTTAAATCATTATTTTGCTTTTTGTAAATTTTAGATTTTTCTTTGAAAGGTTTACTTTTACTCAATAACTCCTTATATTCAAATTCTGAAAGACTTTTTTTCAGATTTCTAGCAATTGTTGAATGAGTACAATTATGTTTTTTTGACAAGACATCTATAGCTATGCCAGATTTAAAACTTCTTAATATTTCTTCTTTTTGTTTTTCAGTAAGTCTTTTGGTCAAAATTCAAAGTGCATAATTATCTAATTTTATGTGATTTTTTATTGAAAGAGAATATAAAGAAAAGATATTTATTAAACCATAAAAAGAATTTACTTAGATTGTTTAGGCTTATAGTGTCGGATATAATAAAAAGATGCTTCCTTAGCTCAGCTGGATAGAGCAACTGCCTTCTAAGCAGTGGGCCGCAGGTTCGAATCCTGCAGGAAGCGTAAAATAATTTCTTAGGAAACTGTAACGTTAAAAATCCCAAAACCTACTTGCACAATGTAAGGTTTTTGATTATCTATAAGCTAATTACAATTGTTATTATTTAGTTTTTTAATTAAAATTTTTGATTTTCATGATGGAAAAATTATTGATTAAATCAAATATAAATTATGCATTTTTCATATTTTATTTAGGAGTATTTTTACTACCTTCTGCTTTCAGCTTAGCTGCCTTTCTACTTCTAATAGCTTCAATTATTGGTTTTAAGAAAAATAATAAAGTCTATCATAGAGACAAAATTAATGTCGCATTTTTAATTAGTAGCGCGTTTATGATTATCAGTTGCGTTTTTCAAACAATAAATTATAAGTTTTCAGCATTAACAACTTGGACACCTTCTTTATCATGGATTGGGTTAATTAATTGGGTACCATTTTTTTTCCTTTCTTGGGGTTTTCAACCTTATTTAATTACATCAAAGTCGAGAAAAAGATTTGCTTTAGCTCTACTTGCTGGTTCTTTTCCAGTTTTAATAACTGGAATTGGGCAAGTTTTTTTTAATTGGCATGGCCCAAAAGAAATTCTTAATGGCTTTATAATTTGGTATTCAAGACCTTCTGATAATAACGTATTAACAGGTTTATTTAATAACCCAAATTATGCTGGAGCATGGTTGAGTGTCATCTTACCAATTGCATTTGCAAAATTAATAAAAAAAGATTTTTTTTTAAAAAGGGCTACATCATTAATTTTTCTCATTTTAATCATAATTTGCATTATTCTTACTAACTCAAGATCAGCTTGGATAGGTTTATTTGCCTCAATTATTTTATTTTTTGGTGTAAATTCTCTAAAATGGGTTTTTTCGTCAATAATTGTTATCGCAATACCAATTATATATTCTCTTTTAAATCAACAATTTACTTTAATTCCATTAGAAGCATTAAATGAATTCTCTAATTTTCAGTATTTAGATAGGTTAGATATCTGGATAAAATCTTTTCAAATAATTTCTGAGAATCCACTTTTTGGATCAGGAGCTGCATCTTTCGCAGAGATTTATCAAAATATTAGTGGTATAGGGAGAAATCATTCACATAATCTAATATTGGAGATGATCATAAGTTATGGGATTCCTGCAGCATTATTTACTTTTATTCCAATTACTTATTTAACTTTGGTTGGAACTAAAAAATGCTTTTTTAAAAAGAATTTTCCAGATTGTCTCATAGAAAGATCACTTGTAACGTCTTTGATCGTTATTTTAATGATGCACATGGTCGATATCCAATATTTTGATGGGAGAATAAGTCTCATAATATGGATCTTAATTGCTGCAATTAAAAATATTTCTTACGATAAATCAAATAAAAACTTCCAAATTGACTCCTAGTTTTTCCCCGAAGACTTAATAACTTAATAATTTATCCTGCCGTACTTATCTTTTATTCTTACAATATCATCTTCTTTTAGATAAGCTCCGCTTTGTACTTCAATTAAAATTAAGGGTATCTTTCCTGGGTTACTTAATCTATGCTTAGATCCCAATGGTATATATATACTTTTATTCTCCCCAATAATATATTTTTCCGAATCAATTTCTACTTCAGCAGTTCCTGTCACTACAATCCAGTGCTCAGTTCTATGATGATGCATTTGGAGTGATAATGATGCGCCTGGTTTTACCTCAATCCTTTTTACTTGCCATCTAAATCCTTCAACAACAGAATCATAATTACCCCAAGGTCTATATATTTTTCTATGATTAATACCCTCTGTTTTACCCTCTTTTTTTAATTCCTCTACTATTTCTTTAACTTTTTGAATATTATCTTTCTTTGCGACTAGCACTGCATCATTAGTTTCTACTATCACTAAATCTTCTAATCCAATTCCAACTACTAAACGATTCTCACCTCTAAAATAATTATTCTTAGAATCTAAGCTCTTAATTTTTCCAATATTTACATTCCCATTACTGTCTTTTTTAGATATTTCCCATAATGAACTCCAACTTCCTACATCAGTCCATCCTGCATCAAGAGGAACCACAGATGCAAGTTTAGTTTTTTCCATTACTGCAACATCAATGGAAATATTTGGGCAATGGTAGAAAAATTCCTTATTTATTCGTTTAAACTCTAAATCCAAAATATTTTTTTCAAACGCCTTCTCGGAATGACTAATTATATCAGGAACAAAGTTTTTTAATTCTTTTAAAATTTTACTTGCTTTAAACATAAACATTCCACTATTCCATAAATAATGATCATTAGAGATAAATTTTTCAGCACTTTCTTTATCAGGCTTTTCAATGAATTTTGCAACATCCAACGGCTCACATGAATCCAAAATTATAGATTGTTCAGTTTTTATATAGCCGTATCCTGTTTCAGGAGAAGTAGGTATTACGCCAAAAGTTACTAATCTATTTTGTAAAGAAGCTTTTAAAGCAGAATCAATTGCTTTAACAAACTTATCTTCATCCTCTATATAGTGATCAGATGCTAAAACTAAAAGGTTAGGATCTTGTTCTCTACTAAGGGCTTCTAGAGCTGCGATAGCAATTGCTGGAGCAGTATTTCTTCCAAATGGTTCTAATATTATTGATTTTTGATCTATTCCTTCTTGCCTAATTTGCTCTGCTATTACGAAGCGATGCTCCTCATTAGTTATAAAAATTGGACTGCTTATTGATTCCAATTTCGAAATCCTTCTTAAAGTTTTTTGTAGTAGGGTTTTATCGTCGTTTTGAAAAAGTGACAAATATTGCTTAGGGTATGATTCTCTAGATAAAGGCCATAATCTAGTTCCTGTACCTCCACATAATATAACTGGCACTATCTGTTCTTTATTCATATAAAAATTATTCTAAGAGCACCTATGAACTTAATAATAAACCATGAAAGAAACTAATATATTTTAAGTTACTAGGGAGATTAGAAAATCTTCCAAGATACTCAAAAAATTAATAATTACTTTTCATATAGTCGAATACATATCTAATTCCTTCATGGATAGAAGTTCGTGGGCTCCACCATTTTGTTATGTATTGATTAGGCCTGTTTTTTGTTGACCTTTGAACTTGATCCTGCTCAACTCCTGGCTTGATATTTACAGAGAGTCCTTCTTTCCTAAAAAGACTCTCGATGATTGAAGCTATCTCAAGAATTGTGGTCGATTTAAAAGAAGTAATATGTAAGTCATCACTTGAAATAAATTCATCATAATTACACATTATTTTTTCCAATGCCTCGCAACAATCTTCAGCATATAAAAACTCTCTTTCTTCTAAACCATTTGTTAACATTCGAAACTCTCTTTCCTCGAAACCTTTTCTAATAAAATCAGTAATTACATGTGCTTTTTCCATATCTTTTTCAATCCCATAAACATTCCAAAACTTAACTATTAGTCCTGAGAGTGATTTAGTGTATAGCTCACCAACATTTTTTAAAACTCCATAAGGCGAAAAGCTCATATTACTCATTTGACTGCTAGCAAAAACAAAACGCTTTTTGTATTTAGATAAATAATCAAATGTATTAACCATTAGTCTTGAGTTATTGTTAATAAATTCGAAGGTATGTTGATATTTTTTTAAATACCTAGAGCCACCAACATCAAATGCCAAAAAATAGATGAAATCAGATTCTTCTATGCACCTTCCTAAATAATCATTTGGTATGGTTCTTAAATCTTCTTTTTCATTGTTTAGTATGTCAAAATTTGTAACTTCGTATCCTTTCTTAACCAAGTATTCAGACAGATAAGCTCCTACCTGACCGGAGGATCCCAAAATAACAACTTTCATAAATTAGTTAGACTCTAGCTAAATTTTTAGACTTTATTTGCTCATTGATCCATTGATAAGTTTTCAAAATGCCCTCTTCTAAAGTTAGTTTATAATCCCAATTCAACTTTTGCCTTATGAGGTCATTATTTGAATTTCTTCCTCTCACACCTAAGGGACCATCGATATGATTCTTTTTAACCAACTTATTTGCAACTTTAGAAGTTATATCCACTAATTCATTTATGGATACCATCTCTTCCGACCCTATGTTTACAGGACCCATAAAGTCAGATTCAACTAATCTTCTTGTAGCCTCAATGCATTCATCTACAAAAAGGAAAGATCTGGTTTGCAATCCATCTCCCCATACCTCAATAGTTCCTCCATCCTCTGATAAAGAAGCAACTTTTCGACATATAGCTGCAGGTGCTTTTTCTCTACCACCTTCCCAAGTTCCTTCTGGTCCGAATATATTATGATATCTTGCAACCCTTACAGGTATTTTATAGTTTCTATTGTAAGCGAAATATAATCTCTCTGAAAATAATTTTTCCCAACCGTATTCTGAATCAGGATTAGCTGGATATGCAGAATCTTCTCTGCAATTAGGATTATCAGGATCTAATTGATTATGTTCAGGGTACATACATGCAGATCCTGAATAAAATATTTTAGTTTTATTTAGAGATAATTTTTTATTTAGTTTTACTTGTTGATCCAAAATATTTAAATTAATAGAGACTGAATTATGCATTATATGTGCATCATTTTCACCTGTAAAAACAAACCCTGCGCCACCCATATCTGCAGCAAATTGATAAATGTGGTCGAAAGTAGTATTTTCTGGAGTTTTCAAAATATCTTCAACTAATAAAATATTCCTTAGATCGCCTTGAACAAACTCATTTGCCTTAGTTTGGGAAAATTCGGGATATTTTAAATCTACCCCTCTAACCCAAAAGCCTTCATTTATTAGTCTTCTAACCATATGACTACCTATAAAGCCACCTGCACCAAGAACTAAGGCCGTTTTCATTTTTTAAAATCTAGACAAAATTTTACTTAATATAGCATAAGCTATCTAAAATAATTAATTCCTAATTTAAGTATTTAATTATGAAAATTATATTTAATTTAGTAGATAATCTCTAATTATCTCTTATAGCAATTTTGTAATAATTAAAAATTTTATATAAAAATAAGTAGCAATTAAAAAAATCATAACCATTTATATAATAGGCACAATCTTACCCATAATATTATTTCTAATTGAAAAAAATATACCATATAAGTTATTAGAAAAATTAACTATACTTTCACAAGATATTTATTATTCTGATTACTATGGCGTTCTTCAAACAGTAACTATAATAATAATTAGTTAAATGATTTTAATATTATTTTATAATAAAAAAAGTTATCTTTTTCATGTATATTTAAATTCTAAATCAATAATATTAATAACCTTATATTTTTTTTACCGAATAATAAATTCTGGATTTTTTCTTATTAAAATTTGACAGATATAGTAGAAAACAAATCCAAATTATTGAATCAATTTCAAGAATTGGTTTCAAGGGATTAATAATTTCTTTTCTTAATAGTATATATCCAGTAATTGTAACTTTAACTTTTTCAAGTTATTTATCATTACCTAAAGAGTGTAAAAAAAAATATAAAATGCTTATATTGTTTATAATTATTATACTTGGTTTTTCATCTTTGCTTTTTGATTTATAAGAGGTTCAAGAGGTAATATTAGTATTTATTGGATATCTTTATTAATAGGTTATTTAATTACATTTAAAGATTCAGTATTTAAATTAAATCTAAAAAAAATATTTCCTTTTTATTGATTTCTTTCATTTTAACAACTATTTTTATAAGCAATACTTTTTATAGATATATAAGGTTTTCTAAAAATAGCTATGGAATTAATTTAAATATTAATTCTGAAAAATTAATTTTTTTAAAAATATTTCATGATTCAACAATAGCTAAGGCTATCGGAGGTCAATAATTAATCAACAAAGGCATAAGAGGAGAAATGATATTAACTAATTTCACAACGAATCCCTTTTCATTTAGAAAAGATATTAATATAAATTCAATAGAACAAGAAATAATTACTGCAAGGTAAATAATTGCCTGCACCTTTTTTCAACCATTATTCAAATTATTTTCAATATTTGGCTATTCGAATAAAGTAAATTTAATATATATCATTTAACGGAGATTTCCCTTTTAAATCAGGCTCGTATTTGGGTTCATTATATATAGTATTCAAAAGAAATATTGCTACAATTGTTTATTTAATACTTATATTTTTAAATGCTACTTTAATTAATTTTAGATTAAATTATATACAATTTATATCAATATTTAATATTTTTTATTTCAGCTTCTTTGCATTTACTGATAATTGGTTTGTGAGTTATTACCCATACATATCAATATTAATAATACTTTTAGCTAAATATTTAAATATAAAAATATTAAGAATAAAAAGAGATATTTATAATTTGTAAGCCTAATTAGAAATTATCTTAGTAAATCTTCTCGTGTATAATAATGAAAATAATTATTAATTTTGTTCATGAAGAAGGCTGCTTTAATTACTGGAGGTGCAGGCTTTATCGGTTCAAATCTAATAAAAGCTTTAACAAAAAGCTTCGATCAATTAATTTGTATAGATAATTTAAGTAGAGGTAAAAAAGAATATCTAAAAGAAGTGCAAAATTTGCATTTTATTAATGAAGATTTATCTAACTATAATGAGATAAAAAGGCATATAGACCAGTTACAGACTCAATTCGAAATAGATGAAGTTTGGCATTTAGTGGCAAATTCAGATATCCCTTCGGGGGTGGCTAATGCTGAAATTGATTTAAAAGATACGTTTCTTTGCTCTCATGCACTTTGTAAATGCTTTGAAAAAATTCCCCCCAAAAAAATTATATTCGCCTCGAGTTCTGCTGTCTATGGTGATATGGGAGATGCACTAATTGATGAGAAAAGTGCCCCTCTTTTTCCTATCTCTAACTATGGAGCAATGAAATTAGCTTCAGAAGCTTATTTATCTGCTTGGATAGAAAAAACTAAATCTAAATTAATAATTTTTAGATTCCCAAATGTAGTTGGGACCCCTGCAACACATGGAGTAATATACGATTTTTTAAGAAGGCTCATTAAAGATAAAAGAAGTTTGCAAGTTTTGGGAAATGGCTTTCAAATGAAGCCCTATCTTCTTTGTGATGATCTTATTCAAATAATGATTTTTCTAAAAAGTAATATTAAAAATAAAAGAGAAGTCTTTAATATTGGGCCCTCTGATGCAGGAGTATTTGTAAAAGATATCGCAAAAACAGCCTGTGAGATTGCAGGTGACTCTGAGACAACTATAAATTATGAAGATAATGATAGAGGTTGGATTGGAGATGTTCCAAAATTTAAATATGATATTAGAAAACTTCAGCAAGCTGGTTGGAGCAAAGAATTATCTTCAATTAAAGCAATAAAAATTGCTACTAAACAAATTTTTAATCAATTGAAAAATTAATAAACGGAATTTTTTTAAATTCAATTTATAAAGCAAAAAAATTGAAGGAAATTGTTTCACTTAATACGTAAAAATCTCTTTAGAGAATATAAATTAATCCTTAGAAAAGTTCTAAGAGTGGATTTTAAAAATCCTAGTAATATTCCAAAACTAAAAAATAACGCTCTTAAGAGATATCTATATCTGATTTGATTTTCAAACTTATAAACTGACAAGAAAGAAGATGTCATTCTATTTGCATGAATTCTATAAGTTACAAGTTCCTTATTAATCTGAATGATTCTTATCCCTGATAAAAATGATCTAATCCAAAAATCCCAATCTTCGCAATTTTTATAATTATCAAACTTTATAACCTTAAAAACATCTAAAGAACCCGATATGGCACTGCCTCCTCCAATTAAATTACTATACCCAACGCTAAAAGGATTAGGATTAGGTTTTACTTTTGAAGGAACAGATATCAAACTTTCACCTTTTAATGAATTATGAAAATGCTTAACTAAGCATGGTTTATTTTTTTCTATCGCTTTAACAGTTAACCGCACTTTATCTTTGTGCCAGAGATCATCATCATCTCCAAAAATAATTATTTCATTTTCACAAAGATCAATCCCAAGATTTCTTGCGCAAGAAAGTCCATTTTTTTTAGAAACAACGAATTTACAATTTAAATTATTAGGAATTTTTCTTTTTAAAAAATTTATAGAATTTTTAATATCATTTAATGGCCTACCACTTACAATGATTAAAATTTCATCCGGTAAAAGAGTTTGATTCTTAATAGATTTTATAAGGTCTAAAAAAAAATCTAAATTCTCTAATTTAGATGGGATACAAACAGTAGTCTTATTGTTCATAATATTTATTCTAAATTTATCTAAATAAGTTTTTGTTGTCTTCACTAAGATAATTTATTGTGTTAATAACTCCTTTTTTTATTGAAACTTTTGGTTCCCAATTGTAAGATTTGGCTTTTGATATATCTAAATGAACCATAGGCGAATCCCCAATCCAACCTCTTTTTGTTCCAGAAAACTTATAGTTTATATTTTTGATTGAGAGAGATTGACAAACAATGTCAGCCAGTTCTTTTACTGACATAATTTCAGAATGTCCTAAATTAAATATCTCTGATTTACTATTATGATTTACCAATTTTATTATTCCCTTTACACCATCAGAAACATCTAGAAAAGATTTACGTTGAGATCCATCACCTAAAATTTCCAAATATTTTTTGTTAATTTTTAATTTCTTATAAAAATCATAAATAACTCCATGGGAGTATCCCACTCCTATCCATGAAACAAATCTAAATATAGAACTTTTAAAATCACCATATTCCGAATATGCTTGAATAAAAGCTTCACAGGCTAACTTACTTGCTCCATATACTGAAGTTTGTCTAAAGCATTCATTTTCAGAAGTAGGGAAGTTACTCGGCTCTCCATATACAGCTGCACTACTTGCAAATATAAGATGCTCGCAATTATTAATTCTTGCATAATCACATACTGATTTTGTTACTAACAAATTTTGGTGCAAATCAATATCTCTATTTAAAATCCCTCCTCTAACATCTGCATTAGCAGCGAAATGATAAATATAGTTTAAATTCTTAATTACAGGCCATTCTTTATAATCAGTTGATAAATCTATTTCAAAGAATACTAAATTAGGGTTATTTAAAGGTAAATTTTCCTTTCTTCCTGTACTCAAATTATCGAAAATATATACTTTAATATCAAAATTTTTCAGTAACTCACTTATTAAATTTGAACCTATAAAACCAGCTCCTCCTGTAACTAATATATTTTGCATATTTAGAAAATAATATTATCTGATAATAAGATATTTCGGGAGAATTTTTATGAAGTGGTTAATTATTTTCAAAATCATAAAATAAATTTTGTGTATTTAATTATTCAGAGAATATTAATTATCTTCTCAATCTTTTTGACCAATTCAAGAAAGTCGTATGAAAAAAATTATAGAAATTTATGCCCAAAAACGAAGCAATATAGATAAAAAAGTTTATTAAATATTCTCTATTAAAATAATTTTTTTTTAAATTAAGAAGCTTTCTAGCGCTTTTTGATTTATTAATTCTTATTAATTTAGTAACTATTTTTCTACGCAATATTAGATCTATTTCTGGATATAAGCCATAAAATTTTCTCAATATATTTATTTCTGTTCTTATATAATCTCTTAATCTCCCCCCCAGCCTAGAACCTTGATGCTGTCTTATAAAAGTCAATGATCTATTACTAAAATAGAACTTATTTTTTTTTGATAATCTAAGATAAAAATCATAATCTTCACCAGTTAGTATTTTATTATCAAAACCATTAATTTCTTTTGCTATTTTTACATTAATAATTGGATTACTAGCAGAGCCCGTAAAATCGCCTCTTTGCAATAATAGTGATCTTAAGTCTGATTTAGGATCTTTTATTGTATTTGAAAAAATTCTTTTTGTATCATTATCTTTAAAAAATTTAAATCCCGAATACCAAAGTGCTATTTCCTTTTGGTGAATTTCCTCTAAAAAATTAAAAAATTCCTGAACTTTTTTTTCATGCCAATAGTCATCATCATCCAAAAAACCTAAATATTTAGTATTTGCAATATTTAAAGCAAGATTTCTCTGTTCTGAAATTGATATTGGTTTATGTCTTTTATAAAAAATATTCTTGTAATATTTTTGATAATCATTAATTATATTTTCTGAAACTATATCTGATCCATTATCTAAAATTAATATTTCAAAATCGCCATTTGTTTGATTACAAAGACTATTTAATGATTCCTTTAAAAATTTTGGTCTATTAAATGTAGTTATGCAAGCTGTTAATTTCATTAAATGATGATAAAAAAGATATAATAAAATTTAAATTAAATATAGACCTATAATTGCGGAGGAGGCTAGTAGAGAAAAGTATTTTTTTATTTGATCTTTACCCATCCAAAAGAAGTAAGACTCTTCTAGCTCGCCCTCCACGAATGCGGTAAATGGTTTTAGGCTATTAAACAAATTAGATTTAAAAAAATACCCTCTAAATTCACTTCGCATTGGATCTATGTAGCAAGATCCAATCTGAATTAAATTAATATTTTTTAATCCTAACTCTTCTCTCATTTCTCTTTCAGCTGCTTTTATTGGAGTTTCATTCTGATCTATTGCGCCTCCTGGAAATTCCAAAATATAATCTTTACATCCAATCCTATATCTTAATTGAAACAAATACTGTTCGAGTTCATTTATTAGAATTACTTGAGAAAAACTTTGCCTATTTATTCTTGAATAATTAATATGATTATTTGATCCTAATTTTATTTTTGATTCTAAAAGTTCCAAATATTTACTATTTTTATAAATAAATTTTTCTTCTTTTATTTCTCTTTTACAAGGCATCTTAAATTTAAATTCTTGATTTAAAGCTATTAATAAACTTTCTTGATAAGTTTGACCAATTTCTTTCATTTGCATATCTAAAAGCCATTTCAATTTTATCAGTATAGTATTCCTCTTTTTTTTCTAAAATTTTTTTTATAGAAGAAAATACATTTTTTGAATCTTCAGGTATAAAATATTCAGCTAAATTTTCTTCTTTAGCAAGTCGGCCCATTTCAGAAACATTTGATACTAATGCAAGTTTGGAATGTGAAAAAGCTCCTTTCATTAATGGTCCTGAACCTCCACTGTAATGGGATAAGTAAGGAAGAATTGCGAAGTCAGCTTTCTGATAAACACAACTTATTAATTCAAAGGGCACATATGAATTATGAATTACTACATTTTTTGAGGCACCTTCCAATATTTTTCTTGAAAGTTTTTCCTCATCATGCCCAACTATCCATAAATAAGGGTCATCTGGTTTATTAAAAAATTCATTCCAAACAGATGTTATAAAAAGATGGCCTTTATCTTTTCTGAGATTTCCAAATAAAAGGAATATTTTTTTATTGTATTTAGGGTAATTTATTGATTCTTTTTCAAAATTATAAATCAATTCTTTTTCGGAAAATTTTCTAATAATTCCTCCACCTCCGTCCTCAATAACTATTATTTTTTCTTTTTTGAAAGATAGTTGTTTTGAAAGTAAATTTTTATGCCATTGCCCTAAACAGCTAATTTTTATATCAAATAGATTTAATGAAAATTTGAAAATAAAAGATTGAATAAACTTTAAAATCCTAAAAAAGTTTATTCCTTGATTATGAAAATTATATTCAAAATTAGGTGCGTTTACTTGAACAGTTATCTTGCCTTTCCATCTCAATATTTTTAAAATAATTAATAAAAATGAAACGCAAGAATATTCACAATCTAATATTATTAATCTGTTATAGTTTTTTCTTAAATAAACAAATCGAAGAATAGTTATAAAACACAAAGATAAATAAAGAATCAGACCTTTAATAGAGTAAATATTAAAATTTAAATTTGATGTATTTTCTTTATCTAAATATCTATAAACTTTTGCAGCAGAAATGATATTTACTTTATATTTAAAGTTTCTTAATTCATTAAATAAAGATTTTGTATAAACGTAATAATGACCTTTTCTAAAGGGAGTAGGTTGAATAATAGCTATTTTCAATTTAAAAATGGATTTTTTACATCTGAAGAAATTCTGAGAAAATGTGTTTGATAAATCAAAACTAAATATCCTTGGTAAATCTTGAATTATTATTTTTATAAATTAACATAATTTATTCCCAAATATCTAATTGAAAGTAATTTAGATTTTTTTCTTTGATAATTTTCTTCACCATTTTCAATTTACTTTGATCCCTACTACAGTTGAATAATAAAATATCACCAATCACTTTTGAGTTTAAATTAAATTCTTCTAAGCCTAAATCTTTATTATTATTTAAAACATCGGGATCAAAGTAGAAAATTTTATAATTTTTTGAAAGTTTTAGAGATATTAAATAAGATTGTGATTCTTCTAATAAATAACTTCCATCTTTATAAGTCAATCCTACAACTACTACATTCTCTAATTTCTTATTAATACAAAATTGATCAATTTTTTTTACATAGTAATCAGGCAATTTACTGTTGAAAGTCTCATTCTGAATTGGCAAATAATATTCTAATCCTTCTGCTCTATTAATAACTTGCTGAATTGCTCTATTGTCTCTAGGGAAACAAGGGCCTCCAAAACCTAAACCTTTATTTAAATACTTTTTACCAATCCTACTATCGGAACCAATTGCAGAAAGAACATCTTTTGAAGAGCAATTTTCAATATTATCGGAAGCTATTCCTATAGCGTTAGCAAAACTAATTTTTGAGGTTATATATGAATTTATAGAGATTTTTGCCATTTCAGCACTTTCTATACTCATTCTTCTTATTGGAATATTTTTATTTTTTATTACTGTCATCATTGCCTCAATATGGATATCTGCAGAGTGTGGAATATCTTCACCAACCAAAAGAAAATCAGGATTTTTTAAATCATTTAATACTGAACCTAAAGCAATGAATTCGGGAGAATAACAAAATTTAATTTTTGAAATTTTTTCATTTTTTAATCTTATTTTAGAAATCAATTTCAACCTAGTATCTCCTGGTAAAACAGTCGAGGTTATTACAATTAACTTATTTTCACAAGAAGAATCAACATCACTTATGTTTAAAATTACATTCTCTAAATATTTAGTATCAAAAGTACCATCCTTCAAAGAAGGTGTTGGCACTATTACATAAATTACATCGGATTGCTCTATAACTTGTGATGTATTATCTAAAATTTTAAAATTTTCAAAACCTAGATTTATTTCACCTTGCAAGCCTGTTTCTAAAACTGGAGCAATCTTTTTACGTAAATCATTTCTTACATTTTTATCTATATCAAAACCAAATACATTATTTCCAGCTGCAGCAAAAGCAGCAAACATCGAGCAACCTAACTTACCTAATCCAATAACACCTATATTCATAAAATTAAATTGTCATGTTAAAAAAATTATCTTATTGGATTTGCTCCCTCTCTCCTAGAGACAAGACGTATTGTTCTAAAAAAAATTAACAAATCTAACCAAAAAGAAAAGTTTTTGATGTAAAAAAAATCATAAGTCAATTTTATCTCTGAATCGTCAATTGAAGATCCATAAGGATAATTAACTTGAGCCCAACCACTTAAACCAGGCTTAACTAGATATCTTAAGTCATAAAAGGGAATTACTTTCTTTAAATTTGAATCAATCTCAGGTCTTTCTGGTCTGGGACCTATCAAACTCATGTCTCCTATAAGAACTGAATACAATTGAGGAAGCTCATCAATTCTTGAAGGTCTAAGAAATTTACCAATTTGAGTTATCCTAATATCGTTCTTTTTTGACCATTGAACGCCATCTACCTCCGCATTTACTTTCATAGTTCTTAATTTACAAATTCTGAATTTATTGCCATTTTTCCCTACTCTATCTTGGAAATACAATATTGGGCCATTATCTTCTAATGATATTAATAATCCCAAAAAACACAATAATGGTAATAATAAAATAAGCATAATTAGGCTTAAGAAGATATCTGAAATCCTTTTAAGTCTTATTTGAAAACTTCTTCCTCTGCTAATGTTTGCGAATAAGTTTAACAATTCATTAGAGGAGAGGAAAACCGATGGTATTCTTTGCAAAAAAATTTCGCTCCAATTAACTATTGAAAAGATATTTTCTCCCTGAAAATATAAATTAATAATTTTTTTTTGATTTATTGGAGTGCAATCACCAAATTTTTCTATTATTATGTTTTTGATTTTTTTATTACCAATCAAAAGTTTATCTATAGAATCTGAAAACTTTATATTAATTTTACTTAATTTTACTAGATCTAATAATTTTAAAAATGAATTATGGCTTCCAACAAATTCCCAGTTTTGTTGAAATTTAGAATTACGAATTAAAAATAGACGTAAAAAATATTGTCCTATAAAAGAAGCAAGTATATACCTCAGAAAAAAAACAAAGTTATCCCAGTAAATATAATTATCTTTAAAATCTAAAATTTTATAAAATAATAAAAAATTAAATGAAAAGTATATAAAAAAATTTAAACAAGATAAAAATATATTTTTTATATTTTCTAGAATATCATTCTTATTTTGGTGATATCTGCCAACTACATAACTAATTAAAAACCAAAAAAATATAATTAAAAAGTTAAATAATATTGTTGTATATCCATTTGAATAAATTTTTAAAGTAGTAAAAAAAATAGCGAAAGTAAAAATATCAAACAAAAAAGAGACTAATATGCCTTTACGTAATGCGAACCAATAAGGCGTAATTAACATGAGTTATGGTATATCAAGATAAATTATTAATTTATGATATCTTAAAAAGTATATTTATCAAAACTTAAAAAAATAAAATTTTAGCGATAAATTTTTATCTTATAAACTATAGATAAAACCTTTAAATCTATATTGGATAATCTTTATATATTATTTTTTTAAAAAGTATCATGTTTTATTAAAAAGATCTGAATACAAATTTAAGAATTTGATTGCCCTATCTTTATAAGAGTGACAATTAATTGCTCTTAGATTGCCTTTTTTCTGTATCTTAGTTCTTTCTATTGGGTTGTTTAAATAATAAATAATTTTGTTTACCCAAATATTTGGGTCATCGGAATCAATATGTATTACTTCTTCTTGATTAAAATATGGAGATGTATTCAATGGTGAATCAACTAATTGAAATCCACCATAGTAAGGAATTTTAAAATAGCGTAAATTATAGATGATATGTTCTGGTGTATTTTCATGAAAATTAATACAGATCTTACTATTTCTATATATTAATATTTCTCTTTCATTACTTATAACTTCATTCAATTTTTTCATTTTTTTATTTACAAAAAAATTAAGTTTTTTTGAAACCGGCTTAATAAATTTATTTGAAAATTTTATTATTCCATTTGATATCCTAACTCTTTTATTGAATCCTCTGCCAAACAAACCTATTTTAAGATTTGGATTTTTTTTTCTTAAAAGTGGCAAAACATTATTAAATAAAAATGATTTACTTTTCATTTTTGATCCAATAAAAACTAGGTCAAAATTATTTTTGTGCTTATCTTCACTTTTAATTTTTATACTATTTTTAGGTAAACCTGGAGAGGCATTGGGAATTGTTATGTATTTTCTTTTTGTTAATTCCTCAAATTTTTTCATTGAAATAGATTCCCTTTCTCCATAAATTATTTGAAATGAATTAAGATTATTTATTATAAGTTTTTTATGAAATTCATAAAATTTTGAATCATTATATATAGGCCAATGAACCCATAAAGCGATAATTAATCCTTTTTTGGAAAGAAATTTTGCATGATTTAAAACAGATTTTGATTTATAATTTGAGAGATCATCTATTATAAATATCTTTTCATTACCATTATTAATTTTTTTAATATTATCAACTATTTTACAATTAAGATTTAATTCTAAAAATCCGTTCATCAATCCTAAAGAAATATGCGATTCTGCGGATTGAACATCAATATTAGGCCTTATAATATAAATTTTTTCAGGAAATGTATTCATTTTTATTTTAATTTAAACCTCATGGGGAATAAATTAGATTGTACTTCCGAATGAGTAATAACAATAACAATTGAATTTTTGGTTTTTGATAACAGTAAATCATTAAAAATCATTGATGTTTTTAGATCGAGTGATGATGAAGGTTCATCTAATATTATGATTGGTTTTACACTTGAAATGATTTTTAAAAGGGATATTCTTTGGGCTTGACCACCTGAGATATTCCTTCCAAAGTCAGAAATCATATAATCAAGAAACTGGCTGCCAAATTCTTCTTTTAAACCTAATTTAATACCATTTTCATACAATTCCTGCTTATTAATTAATTCATTACTCCCAAACAATATATTTTCATATAAGGAGCCAGTAAATAAAAAAGGCGATTGTGATAGATAAGAAATATTTTTGTAAAAATATCTATTAGGTATATTTTTTGTATTAAAATTATTTAATTCTATCTCTCCTGCAGAAGGTTTAAGAAGTTTAAGAATTAATTCTACTAAAGTTGTTTTACCAGAACCGCTTTTACCTAAAATAGCTGTGGGCTGTCCCTCTACAAATTGCCAATCATCATAAATTATCTCATGTTTATCCTTGTATTGATATCTTAAATCCTTTATTTTAATTTTATTTTTTTCATTTTTATATAAAAAATCATCTTTTATTATTTCGTTTACAAAATAATTTGATAATTTTTTGGTTTTCTTTGTTTTTAGACTAAATAAAAATATAAGATTATTTATTGAAAGTGAAGAGGATTTAATAAAAGCATATGCGGAATAAGTCTGTTGTGAAGCAGGAAGAATCCTATTAAATGCAAAAAGCAAAGTTCCTAATTGCCCAAAAATTAATAAACTGGAATTATTAGAAATTGAAATAATAATAAAAAAGGTAAATAAACATAAACAAACTGTTTCAACTATATATCTTGGCGATTGAGAATAAATCAAAGTATTTGCATAACTATTCCTTGATTTAATCTCGTTATAAATGAATTTTTTAATCTGTTTTTCCGATGATCCTCCTATTATTAAATCAACAATTGAAGCTAAAGTTGATCTCACTAAAGCTGCTTGTTCGTGATTATACTTAGTAATATTTTCACCATTTATTTTTAATTTCTTAGCGAATAAAAGAATAATAATTAAATAAACTAAAGAAATAAATAATCCTGAAATTAAGAATAGTTTTGTTTCTAGAAATAAGAGCGAAAAAGATATAGATATCAAAATTATTGTATTAGATATTAAACTTGCAAAGTTTGATAAAGCTTCAGAATTTCTTGGCACATCTTGAATTAGAATAGATAAAAATTTTGATTGATTTGCTGACTTTAAAAAAATATATTCCTGATTAATAATCTTTTGAAATGCAAAAGAAGATATTTTAGCGCTAATGGAAGCTGCTATACGATATTGAGTAAATAATAAAAATACCCTTAAAACACCACATATAATTACAGTAAACAAAAACTTAGAAGCATATTCAAAATTATTTTCAAGATCAACTCTATTATCAATTGATGAGAAGGATTGAATGAATGGTTTTATTGAAGAAAGCACAAATACTTCGCTCAAGCTGAGCAACAACGCGCTTAGAATAATTAAGCAGCTATAAAAAACATATTTTCTCGGAAGAAAAAGAATTAATCTTATCAAAGGGATCATAATTTTTCAAAATTAGTAATTACTTGGTTATCTTTTAGCTATTAATTAATCATTTTTAATTTTTTTTATATGAATTGAAAGTTAAGATAAATAAATCAAATATGATAATATTATTTTAATTTTACAAGCAAACAAAAAGCTTGATAGTCAAATTAATTTAATGTTTAAGAAATATAAGAATTCTTTAGATATTGCGCTTAGTACCATCAAGCAAGAAAATTTAAATATTTTATTTTCAGAAATAAAAAAAAGGTTAAATGGATCTTCATCTATTCATATTCTTGGAAATGGTGGTAGCGCTGCAAATGCAAGTCATATAGTTGGTGACTACACAAAAACTTTTGCATATATGAAATTAAAGCTCAAAATTTTTAATCATTCTGATAACATCAGTTATTTAACTGCAGCTTCAAATGACCTAGACTTTAACGAAATATATTCAAGTCTTGTTGGAACTCTAATAGATAAAGAAGATTTAATAATTTATCTTTCTGGAAGTGGTAATTCACTCAATCTCATTAAGTGTGCCAATAAAGCTAAAAAACTTAATATCTTTCAAATTTCTATTTCTGGTTACAACGGTGGGAAAATTAAAGATCTAGTAAATACTCCTATTCATATAGATTATCCTGATATGGAAATAAGCGAAGATTGTCAATTAATTATTTTTCATTACATTAAGCAACAACTAGTTAAGGAGATTGAAGGGAAAGATCCATATGCTGAAAATAAATTGCCAAAATACAAAAAAAGAGTGATAGAGGATCTTATTGCATGATTATTATTTCTAGATGTCCATATAGAATTTCATTGCTTGGAGGGGGCTCAGACCTAGATTGGTTTGTAAAAGAAAATGATTATGGTATTTGTTTAGGTTATTCATTATCAAAATATACCTACACCGTAATTAACCAATTATCATCTAGAGCCAAAAGAGGAATTTTGAATTATTCGTCAAGGGAAGAATATTCTAAAATAGAAGATATCGCACATCCATTAATAAAATCTGCACTTGAAGAATTAAATTTCAATGATTTGGTTGAAATTTCTTCTTTTGGATTTGCCGCAAGAGGTTCTGGTCTTGGAGGTTCTTCTTCATTTTTACTTGCTCTTCTAAAAGGCCTTTTTAAAATAAAAAAAGAAGAATTATCTAATGATGATTTAGCTTATTTAGCTTCTGATATTGAAATAAAAAAACTAAAAAAACCCATTGGGAGGCAAGATCATTTTATTTCGTCTAGAGGTAATATATCTTGTTATAAATTCCTAAATGATAACAGCACAATACAAAAAATCAATTTAAAAATTTCACAAGAAATATTCATCAAAAAATTAGCTGAAAAACTATATTTAATTCCTTCATTTGTTTCAAGATCAGCCGATAAAGTTTTATATAAATTAAAAGAATCTTCTTCAGCAAATGATGAGTTATTAGAAATTCGAAATATTTCAGAAAAGTTTATTAACTTAAATGAGAATAGAGAGCATGTAATAGAGGAAACATTCAATAGTTGCATAAGAGATTCTTGGGAAATCAAAAAAAATATGACTGGAGTCATGTCTGGCATCCTTAATGATCAATATAAGGAGTTACAAAAATTACCTTTAAATTGGATTAGATTATTAGGTGCAGGTTCAGGCGGTTACTTTTTAATATCTACAAAATTAGACAATCAAACTACTGAAGAAGAACTGAGTAAGCTTGGCATGAAAGATTTTTTTCAGGCATCTATGAGTCAATCAGGATTAGAAATAATACATCATTGCTAATGATTGAAGATATAACAGTAGTAATTGCAATTGGAGGAGAAGGTAGTAGATTAAAAAAAATTTCTGGAGAGATACCGAAACCACTTTTCCCTATTTGTGGCATTTCAACATTAGAAAGAGCACTTAATGAATTAGATAAATATGGCTTTAAAAAAGTAATATTATCTACTTGCTTTAGGAAAGAGTTATTTACGGATTTCATCAAGAATAACACTTTTAATTTCGATAAATTAATAATTTTTGAGGAAGAATTTCCTCTTGGAGAATGTGGCTGTTTATGGAAAATACAGGATCAACTTAGTTCCAAAACATTATTTATTAATGGAGATTTAATCTTCAGCCTTGATTTCAAAAAACTTTGTGCATTCGATAAAAATTTAAGTTCCGACATAACATTAGTTACTCATCCTTCCTCTCATCCTGAAGACTCTGATATGATTTCAGCGCCAAATGGATCTTTTGTAGAAAAGTTATTTCTCAAAAATAGAGATTATAGAGAAGATAAATTTAAACCATTATTAGGTTTTGCAGGAATTTCTTTATTCGAGACATCAATTATCGATGAATTCAAACTTTTGAAAAATCAAAATAAGTACAACCTATTTGGGTTTCTAATTAAAAAAGCATTTGAGAATAAGAAAAAGATTTTTTCATACAATACCTCAGAATATATTAAAGATATGGGTACTGAGAAACGATATTTAGAAGTAACTAAGGCTATAAATAAAAATATTTTAGAAATGAAAAATTATTCAAATTCACAAAAAGCTCTTTTTATTGACAGAGATAATACACTTATAGAATGTAACATTAATAATTATATTTTATGTAAAGATGAGATTAAATTTCTAGATAAAAATATTGAAAAACTAGCCAAATTATCAACAGGATTTTCAGTAGTTTCTATAGTCACAAATCAACCTCAAATAGCAATGAATAAATTATCTTTGGAAGAATTAGAAAGTATAAATAATTATATAATTCATTATTGCAGAGCTAAGTCGCTTTTAATAGATACAGTTGTATGGTGCCCACATCATCCTCATAAGGGATATGATTCGGAAAATAAAATCTTAAAAACAGATTGTTTTTGTAGAAAACCAAAACCCGGCATGTTATTACAATTAGCTTACGAAAGAAATATCGATTTAAAATCATCATTATTTGTCGGAGATTCATATGTTGATGAAGAGGCGTCAAAATCAGCCGGATGTAGTTTTATTAATATATTAAACTTATGAGCTACAGTTTTTTCGGAACATGCTTTGAAGATAAAGAAATCCTAGTTGATTGTCTAATTTCTATGGCAAATCAGTCTATAACTCCTGATGAAATCATAATTATTGACTCAAGTAAAAACCCTATTGATTGCAAACTTTTCGATGATATTTTTAAAAGTAAAATAACTTCAATTAAATATGAAAATATTAAACTTCCAAGAGTAGAAGCTTTGAATTATGCAATTACTAAAGCAAATTCTGATTACTTATTAAGATTTGATTCAAGAACAAGATTTTCAAGAAATTATGCTGAAGAAGCATTAAAAATTTTGGATAAGATAAATATCGGTGGAGTTGGAGGAAGGCAGTCTGCTTACCCTGCAAATGCATCTATAAATGCAGAAATGGCAGCCAACATAATGGATAGATCATATGTTTTTGGTAATCCTCTTTACAGAAGAAAAAACTATAGTGGGAATGTAAATTCTATTTATTTGGGTTGTTATCCCAAAGCAGTTTTAAAAGAAATTCCATTTAGAGAAGAAATAAGCCTTATTTCAGAAGATAGTCAATTATGTCAGGATATTATTGCCAAAGGATATATAATTTACATGTCAAAAAAATTACAGCTGAAATATTTATGTAGGGGAAATATAATAAAAGTTTTAAAGCTATTCAGAAACTACGGAAGATGCAGGGCAAGAACTATCATCTCTACAAAAACAATTCATGATAAAAAAAAATATATTCTTATTTTTATTATGGTCTTAATAATACCCATTATAAACTTTCTAATTTTTAAAGAAAAAATATTTTTTTCGATACTTTTTATACTTATAGTTCCCCTTTCATATAATATTTTTCATGAAATTAAAGATTATGGCTTCAAAAAAATTTTTTATATGCCTTTTTTAGGCCTAATTGCACAATTAAATTGGTGCCTCGGTCTGATTGAGACCTTTATATTTTTCAAATATATAAAAAGTAATAAATCTAACTACTTGAAATAAATTCTTTAATTTCAAAGTTAAAATTTACTTAAATAATTAATATTATTTTTGATAAAATCTTATTTAATAATTTCTGCACACATAAAGTAGCCTATTTTCTCTTCACCACCGAGTAATAAAGAGAGAAATTTTGCAATCACCCTTATTAAAGGCCTAAGAAATCTGGGATATTTTCTTAAGATATAGAAAAAATCTCTATAAAGTTTTAAATTAACCAAACTAAAACCAACTGACTCTATTAATTCTTGAAAATCATTTTTTGAGAGAATAAGTGTTCCAGGAGATTCAATATTTTCAGAAATAATCTCTGCTCTTGTTCTTTTAAAATTAAATTCCTTTATGGAGTAATAGAGCCAATAAACAAAAACTATCAAGGAGTCTTTGTTATAAACCATTATTTTTGACCTACCACCGTTTTTTAAAACTCTATATATTTCTTCTAAAGACTTCTTTAAATTTCCTGAATGATGAATTACACCCCAACTATAAACAAAATCAAAAAAATTATCTTCATAATCTAAATTAGTTGAAGAACCAACCTTCAAATTAGTATTTTTCAGGCCATATAACTTTAGTCTACGTGCAGTAACATCATAAGAAACTTCTGAAAGATCAGTACCAAAATAATTTTTTGAATACTTTGCCAATAAAACAGCATCCGATCCTAAACCAAAACCAACTTCAAGAACATTTAAACCCTTTAATAAATTAAAGTCAGTAAATTTTAATATCTCGGGTTCGTTTGAATAACGCAAATAAGAGTTTCTATTAAACTCCTCTAAATTGATTTGATTAGGATTTTTGCAGTTTATTCCTGGACCAAAAAACCATTCTTCACATGGATTATTTACCCAATAATCTTTAATTGATTTAAGGTTTTCCTTATAGTTATTTATATTATTTATAATCATAATTAATCTAAGTTAAATTAAAATTATTGAATTATAAAGTATAAAACCTTAATTAATCATCTTATCTTAATGCCACTAAGTCATTTATAGATTATTAATAAAAAGGTCGCATATTTTTTTAATATTAAGATTAATTCTGAATTATTGAATCAAATTTCAATATCCTTCAGGATTAAGCTGCTTCCATCTCCAGCCATCTCTACACATATCTTCAATAGTTCGTTTGGGGATTATTTTAAATTTTGATTTTAGTAAAGAATTATCTGCAATTACACTGCAAGCATCTCCAGCCCTTCTTTTTGAAAATACAGAAGGAACCTTTATACCATTAGTTCTTTCAAATATATTGATTAATTCCAAAACAGATGTACCTAATCCTGTTCCTACATTTAGATTAAAGTATGTAGACTTTTCCTTAATTAAATATTCTAAGACCTTAATATGAGTCTCTGCCAGATCCATAACATGTATATAGTCTCTCACTGGAGTCCCATCTTTAGTCGGCCAATCATTACCGTATATTTTGAATGTTTTTTGTTCACCAATTGCTGTATTAATAATTAAAGGAAAAATATTGTTAGGTAAACCTTTTGGATTTTCACCAATTAAGCCAGATTTATGAGCTCCAATAGGATTAAAGTATCTTAAAGAAGCAAATTTCCAACTCTTTTTTGAAGATTGATATAAATCTTCTAAAAATTTTTCAATAACAAACTTAGTGTTTCCATATGGGTTTACAGGTTTGATTTTTGCATTTTCATTAAAGAAACTATTTTCTTTACTATCATAAATAGTTGCACTACTGCTATATACAAGATTTAAGCATTCATATTTTTCCATTATTTCTAATAAATTAATTGTCCCTAAAACATTTTTTTTCCAATAAAGTTGAGGATTTAAAATTGATTCAGATACTGATTTTAAACCTGCCAAATGTATTACTCCATAAATTTCTTTATTACATTTTTTCATATTTAAAAAAACATTTTCAATAAAAGTTCTATCACAAATATCTCCATTAAAAATCTCTAATTTATTAGCTAAATAATTATCTTTTTTTAAAAAAATATCCAAAACCCTTTTAAGAGAATTTACTGAACTGTTTTCAAAAGAGTCAATAACAATAACTTCATATCCCTCGTCTAATAAAACTAAACATATATGACTTCCTATGAAACCTGCACCTCCAGTAATCAAAATTGTTTTCATAAAGTTCTGAAATTAGAAAAAGTTAAATTGAATTTTTTATCCTAATGATTAATATTAATTATTTTTTTTTTTTAGAAATTCAATAGATTTTTCTAATATTATTTTACTTGCATTTCCATCTCCATAAGGGTTTGGAACACAAGACATTTTATTATAGATTTTGTCATTATTAATTAATTCATTAACAAACTTTGTAATTTTAGATTTATCACATCCTACTAATTTTGCACAATTTGATTCAATACTTTCTATTCTTTCTGTTTTGTTTCTTAAAATCAAAACAGGCTTATTAAAGGATGGAGCTTCTTCCTGAATTCCTCCGGAATCAGTCAAAATAAGCCTACTTTTTTTCAT
Source organism: uncultured Prochlorococcus sp. (assembly GCA_902539115.1). GTDB lineage: Bacteria > Cyanobacteriota > Cyanobacteriia > PCC-6307 > Cyanobiaceae > Prochlorococcus_A. The sequence goes on from CACBHP010000002.1 coordinate 92,446, forward strand.
TACAGAAAGTAAGCTTATATAATCTAATGGCTCAGAAAGAATTACCTGACTATTGTTTAGAAACTCTTTTAAAAAAGGTTCTCTTACGATTTTATTAGGATGAAGAGGAATAAAAAAAATCACATCTTGATTAATACTTATAATTTCCTTAATGGCGAGTATCACTTTTTGTAAATTTTCGCCCCAATTCTCCCTTCGATGAACAGTTAAAAGGATTAATTTTTTATCATCAAGATTCTTCAATTTTATAATTCTTCGAAGTTTTCCAGAAATTTGGCATAAAGCATCGACAACAGTATTACCAGTAACATGTATCTCTCCTGTGATACCTGATTTAAGTAAATTATTCTTAGCATTATCTGTTGGAGCGAAATTCAATTCTGCTATTTGCGATATAAATCTTCTATTTGCCTCCTCAGGAAAAGGTTCCTTTATAGAATCAGTTCTCAATCCTGCCTCTACATGAGCAACTGGAATTTTTTGATAAAAAGCAGCAAGGGAAGATGCGAATGCAGTTGTTGTATCTCCCTGAACAAATACCATATCAGGAAAGTTTTCGGTAAATTCTATCTCTAATTTTTTAATTACTAATTGTGTAATTGCACCTAAAGTTTGGCCTTGTTTCAAAATTTGCAAATCATCATCTATTTTTATTTCGAATAATTCAACTACATTGTGGACTATTGACGAATGTTGCCCAGTAAGAATAACTCTTGATTTAAAATAATTAGAAAGAGAAAAAATTTTTATTAATGGACAAAGTTTTATTGCCTCTGGTCTTGTTCCAATAATAAATGTGACATTCCAAACCATATTTAAATCAACCCAAAAAAGAGGTAATAGTTAATTTATATTTTATTACTTATACAATTAGAAAAACTATAAATCAAAAACAAACTAATATTTGTTATTTTTTTTTCAAATATTTATAAATAAATATTCAGAACGTTTTCAAAATTTTAAGTAATCAGGTTGTTAAGGATCATCATTACATATTCATAGCTATTATTAATAAAAATTTGTTTAATTTAAGTGGCAAATCTGAGCTCCCTAGAAGATGTTCGTAATTATTGGAATAAAGATAATATTCCTCAAGTATGGTATTCAAAGAAAAAACCACTTTCTTATCAATGGTTTAATGAAATAGGTTATAAAAGATTTTCAACATACTATCCTTATTTAAAAGATGAGGCGGAATTTCAATGGCATAGTGGGGAGGATATTCTTGAGATAGGCTGCGGTCTTGGTACTGATTTAAAAGAGTATGCCAAATATGGTGCAAATGTTCATGGAATTGATCTTGGACATGATCAAATACAACTAACAAAATTAAATTTTGAATTATCTGATTTAAAATACAAATATTTAGATCAAGGGAATGCCGAATCACTCCAATTTCCAGACAATTCATTTGACTTGGTTTATTCCTTTGGTGTTCTTCATCACACACCAAATACAGAAAAAGCAATCTCTGAAGTTTTTAGAGTTTTAAAGCCAGATGGTATAGCTATAATTATGCTTTACGCAAGAGGCTGGAAACATTATATAAAAAGATGCCTTATTCAAGGATTAATAAAGGGAAGATTTTTTGCAAATAAATGCAATTGGCAGGCAGTTTACAACGAGATAAGCGAAGTTAATGGTAATAGTCCAAAAACTGGAGTTTATAGGAGAAGCCATATTAAAAAAATGTTTAAACAATTTAAAGACGTTGAGATCAAAAAAAAGAGGATGGGAGAGTTTTTTGAATATGCACCCTATCAATCCTACAAATTCCCTGAAGTTGTAAATAATATTTCTCAAACACTTAATCTTGAAGCTTTTTTAGGGGAAAATTGGCTAATCAAAGCTAAAAAAACAGAGAAACTAGAACGAAAAGATATTTTTAATGTCATTTTTAATAACTATTAAAACTTTCATACAGAAAAATATGCAGGAAAAATTATTAAATAAAGGAGAAAAAATTTTTTAAGTTTAAAAATTATTTAATGAAAATTAAATATATTTTTTGTTTTTTAAATATGTTTTTCTATTGGTAGGTTCTTATAAAAATGAATTTGATTTTAACTTTTTAGTTACTTCAGCAAAACCATTAGAGCATATAGGTCTTGATAGTAGTGATGTTTGCTTATCAAAAGATAGAAAAATAATTCTTAAAGAATTATGCAAAAGAATCTTGCCTAAATCATTTTATATAAAAAGAGAAAAAGACTTATTATTCCTATTTCTGTTTTTTTAAAAAAGTTCTTTTTATAATTAATTTTGGGCTATCCTGAGAACTAGCGATACTTTACTTAATAGTAAATTTATAAAATCATTACTAATTAAGGCAAAGGGTTCAAAGATGCTGCAAAGACTATTTGTTTTAGCAAATTTAAAATTATAGGGGAAAAACTATAACTACTATTTATAATTCCTAATTAAATAAAATTTAAAATCTTTTTTATATTTTCTTTAAATATTGTTTTTAAAAATTTAAAATTGCTTGAAAAATTTTTTCTGAATATTTTATTGAAGAAAAAGGGCAAATCTCTGATAATTTTTTTTTAGTAAAAGAATTTTCTTTACATATTTGTACTGCTTTTAAAAAAGCTTTTTTGAAAGATCCTGGATTACTAGGATTATACTTTACTAAATTTGTTCCTTCGGTAAGTACCTCAGTAGAATCATCATATATAGAAGAAATAATAAATAAACCTGCACTAGAAGCTTCAGAAAGAATTCTTGAGAAAGGATCAGCCCAAGTGGAATGTAGAAATAAAGCTCCTTCCTGAAATATCTCCCTAAGGGCGAATTCGTCAGATTTGCCTAAAAAAGATATATTTTCATAAGGTTTTATTTTGTTAACTATATCTAACTCTAGTGGCCCAAAACCAGTTATTTTAAGATCAATCTTAGATAATATATCCTTATCAGAAATAATCTCATTTAATAATTCTAAAAGACCTTTCCTTGGTATAAATTTACCTGCCCATACACATTTAACTTTTTTACCTGTTTCAATAATCAAATTATCATTTACCAAAAGTTTGAAAAATGAAGTATCAGAAGAATTTATTCCCGTAAATATTTTTTCTTGAGGGTAACCTAGATTTTTGTAAAATTGAGTACTCAATTTGCCATAAGTAACTATTGATGCAAGTTTTGAAATAAAAAATTTCTTCAAAAATTTATAAAAAAAGGTATCGTTTACTGTCGATTTACTACTGGCTCCTAACCAACCTACCATCCTTAAACCCTTAATACTGCCCAATAGTAGAGAAATCCAGCACTCAAAATGCCCATAACCTCCTATTAATAAAATATCATTATTTTTTAGAAATAATATCTTAATTATAATTTGTACAAAAGTTTTCCATCTATACTCATATTTAAATAAGTTATATTCACTAATTATTTTTTCATTTAGGTTCTCAACTTTATAAGTTGGATTAAATTCAATAAATCTAAATTTAAAATCCTTTTTTTTAAGCTTTCTTGCCAAATCAATTAACAAACTATGCCTACTAAATTCTGGAGAAATTGACTGGCTTATAAATAAAACCCTCTTCATAGATTTTTACTATTTTGATAATTAAAATTTTTTTTATTATTAAATTATAAAGGATTGATAAAATAAGATTAAGTTATTATTGAAAATTTTGAAGATTCAAAATCTATTAATTAGAAAAAATAGTAAAAGTATTTTATGTATTTATTTGTGATAATTACTTAAAAATACAATACAATATACAAAAGAAAAATTTTTTGAATTGAGTTCAAACCTAAAAAAAATTTGTTGTATCGGCGCTGGATATGTTGGAGGTCCGACGATGGCTGTAATTGCTGATAAATGCCCTAACCTCAATGTAACCGTAGTTGATATTAATAAAGAAAGAATAAATTTATGGAATGAATCAGACACCTCAAACCTCCCAATATATGAGCCAGGTTTAGCCGATATAATTAAAAGATGCAGAGGAAAGAATCTTTTCTTTTCCAATAAAGTGGAAGAGAATATAGCAGATTCAGATATGATATTCATCTCTGTAAATACACCCACAAAGAAGAAAGGACTAGGCGCTGGGAAAGCAAGTGATTTAAAATGGGTAGAATCTTGTGCTCGTAAAGTCGCTAAACACTCTATTGGACATACTATAGTCGTTGAAAAAAGCACCTTACCAGTTAGAACTGCGGAAGTGATAAAAACTATTCTTGAAGCATCAAAAAATACTAATTCAAAAAAATCTATTAATCCTACCTTTGCTGTTCTTTCTAACCCAGAATTCCTTGCGGAAGGTACAGCTATAAATGACTTAGTTAACCCTGATAGAGTTTTAATAGGAGGTGACAATGAGAATGCAATTCAAACACTTCATGAAGTTTATAAAAACTGGGTATCTGAAGATAAGATTTTGCATACAAATTTATGGAGTAGTGAATTAGCAAAACTAACTGCAAATGCTTTCCTTGCTCAAAGAATAAGCTCCATTAATTCAATAAGCGCTATCTGTGAAAGCACTGGGGCCGATGTAAGAGAAGTGGCAAGAGCTATTGGCTCAGATAGTAGAATAGGTTCTAAATTTCTAGACTCTGGACCTGGTTTTGGTGGAAGTTGTTTTAAAAAAGACATATTAAATCTTGTTTATTTATCGGAATATTTTGGACTAAAAGAAGTTGCAGAATTTTGGGAAGGAGTCGTGCAGCTTAATAATTGGCATCAAAATAGAATTTCTCAATTAGTAGTAAAAAAACTTTTTGGATCTGTCTCAGGGAAAAAGATCAATATACTAGGATTTGCATTTAAATCAAATACTAATGACACTAGAGAATCTTCTGCTATAAAAATCTGTAAGAAACTTCTTGAAGAAGGAGCAATTCTTTATATACATGATCCAAAAGTTGAGGAAAAACAAATAGAAAATGATTTAAAAATTACTTTTAATATGAAAAGAAATGAGGATTTGAGCCCAAATTTACATAATAATGAAGTTGAAGGTTCTTGGAAAAAAGTTAATAACCTTAGCGAGGCTTTTTTAGATTCAGATGCTGTTTTAGTACTTACAGAATGGGAAGAATATACAAAAATAAACTGGTTAGATGTCGCTTCTCAAATGAGATTTCCTGCATGGATTTTTGATTCAAGATCGATTATTGATCCTATTAAAGTTAAAGAAGCAGGCTTAAATTTCTGGAGAATTGGTGATGGAACTTAATTAAAATTAAATAAAGAAATTTTGCTAAAATTTTAAATTTTGTTCTTGAGTCAATTAAGCTAAAATTGCAAAAGCATATTTATAAAAAATTTCAATTTAAAGTTTATAAATTACTGATATTATAGGATTTATATAAGGATTAAAAAAATTTTTTTATACTATAAATTCTACATTTTGATTTAAATTTTATATCATTTTGGAAAGCATTCTAAAAAAAACAAGAACTATATTTTTAATAAAAATTAGTACGTTAACAATAGATTTTATTTCTAGTGTCGCAATAGCTAGATATCTTAATCCTAATAATTATGGTATCTATGCTGTTATTTATCTAATCCCAAGTTTAATTACTTCAATTGGCTCCTTTGGTTTTGGTCCTGCAATTATCTATCATTTAGGCAAAAAAAAAGTAAACCCTACAAAATTATTTACTTCCCTTTTGCTCTTGGGAGTTATTCTTGGATCAGTATATTATTTTTTATTAAACTATATATTTATAGATATAATTAACTCCTTAATAATAAAAGATAAATTTTCTCTTTCTCTCTTAAAAATATCAACTCTTTACATCCCCATTGTATTAGTCCAAAAATATATTAGAAAAATGCTACAAGGAATGAATAAAATAACAGCATTTTCTTTAAGTTCTAACTTACTTCTATCAATATTAAGGTTAAGTCTTGTTGGTTTAGCTATTTTAGTTTTTGATTCTGGATTAAATGGAATTATTTGGACTATATTAATATCAAATATATTAGTTAATTTTTCAATTTTTCTATTGTTTAAATATTATGGTCTTTTATCATTTAAAGAATTTGGCTTATTAAATAAAAATGATTTTTCCTCCTTAACTAAATTTGCTTTTAAGGGACATATTTCTTCAATACTACAGAAATCTAATGATCAATTAATAAAATTAATAATTTTTCCTTTACTTAATACATCTCAATTTGGATTTATTTCATTAGGTATTCAAATTAGTAATTTATTACTTACAATTATTAGTAGTTTACAAGTTGTTCTAACCCCAAAAATCAGTCAAAGTAGTATCAATGAAATAAAAAAACTTATTCCAAAAGTTTTCAGAGTCTTATTTGTTGCTATTATTAGTATCTCAATATTATTTGTAATAGCATTGCCAAGCATAGTTAATAATTTTTATGGGGTTGATTATCAAAAAGTTATTAGTATTAGTTATTGTCTTATTCCTGGAATTTTTTTCCTTTCCTTTTCAAAAATATTTAATCTTACTTTGAATCAAATGGGATACCCATTTCTTACAAGTATTGTAAGGTCTACCGGACTTATTACAAATTTAACTTTAGTTTATTTTCTAGTAAAAAGATATGAAGAAAATGGTTTTAGCATTTCTTTATCAATTTCTTATTTTGTTATGTTTATAGTTGGTTATTTATTGTTTTATAAAAAACTTAATTTCTAACTTAAAGATTTTTATACATAAAAAAATAAATAAATTATATATAACTTATTCATTTATTTTTTTTTAAGTTTATATTTTCTAGACATTAAGTTTTCTTTTCTAAATAAAAAAATTGACATCGATTTTTTGTGAAGAAATTTTATAGATTTTTTTATTTCTTTAAACTCTTTTTCATTAAAAATATTATTTTTTTTACTTTTTATTAAAAGATTTAATCCAATATCATAATATTCATAAAGACAAGAAATAAATATTGTTTTTCTTATTTTTTCGATATTTTTATTTTTTATAATACTATTTATATTTTTCATACATAGAATATCAAAAACCATTGGTCTTGGCTTATAACCAGAAAAAGGCCTTGCTGATAAATTCTCATTGTTATAAATTTTTTGCCCCTCTGAGCTAACAAAAGTTGAGTAGGCTATAGTTTTGAAATCAAATATCTCCATATCCTTTGAATACAAAATATTTAATATATCAGCAATATTATTTCCCTCTTGATATAAATTAGCAGCATATGCCTCAGTATATAATCCTAATAAATCTTCCCATTTATCTTCCATATTATTAAGGACAAAAGTTTCTGCTCCTTGTATATCAATCTTTAAAAAATCAAATTTTTGAATATTTTCTTTATTAAGATAAAAATGTAAACTATTAGTATTAACTTCCTCTATTTTTTCTAATTTATAAAAGTTTTTTTCATAATAATAAGTACCTTCTAATTGAGAATAATTTGGTTTCAGTAATGAACTATAAGAACTATTTCTTGTTTTATAAAAATTTCTTTTTTCATTTTTCTTTCCTACAACTTCAGGGATGTTGATTATGCGTCCTCTCCTTCTACGATTATTATGAATATTTTTATTATTATATGTTTCATCTTGAGGCTCAAATATCACAGAAGTAATTATATCTTTTACATTTTTCCATGGCTCAATAAGGCCATTTTTACCCCCAATATCAACAAGTATAAAATCAAAATTACCTAAAATATTTAAATGAGCGTTCAAAAAATCCATCTATATATTTTCTAATCAAATACTTATTTAATAATAGATTACACTAAAATTTTATTTAAATAAGCTTTAAAAAAATATTGTTTTAATTAATATTAAACTAGATTAGATATTCCTTTGCCATTCAGGAACAAGTTTATTTAGAATAATCAAAGCTTTCTCCAAATTTTGTTCTTCTATCTCCTTTTTAAGATTATTTAAGGCAGGCCATAAATTCTCTGATGAGATAAATTCTTCTTCTGCTTTAAAAATTAAATTATGTTTAGTAGCTTTAGCTTTACCATCAATTAAAAGTTCTTCAAAAAGTTTTTCCCCAGGTCTTAAACCAGTAAATTTGATTTCTATATCACCTTCTGGATTATTACTATTTTTAATTTCAAGTCCACTTAAAATTATCATTTTCTTCGCTAAATCCAATATCTTAATTGGTTTGCCCATATCAAGCAAAAATACTTCACCTCCTTGGGCAAGTTCCGAGGCTTGAAGAACTAGCTCAACGGCCTCAAATATTGTCATAAAATATCTAATTATTTCTGGATGAGTTAGAGTTAGTGGCCCTCCTCTTGCTATTTGTTTCTTAAATAAGGGAACTACAGATCCAGAAGATCCCAAAACATTACCAAATCTAACCATAGAAAATTTTACTTTCTTATCTTCATTAATTAGGTTTTTTAATTTAAAATCATCTGCATGTGCTTGAAAAATTAATTCTGATAATCTTTTTGATGCTCCCATCAAGTTTGTTGGTCTTACTGCCTTATCAGTTGAAATAAGAATTACTCTTTCAATATTTGCCTCTATTGCAGCATTGCATATTGAGATAGAAGATCCAATATTATTATTAATCGTAGATAGGGGATTTAACTCTGCCATAGGAACATGTTTATATGCAGCTGCATGATATACATCTGAAACACATTCATCTAAAAAAAGCTTTTTTACAAACTTAAAATTAGATGCATCACCAAGAACATATTTTATAATTACATCTTTTTTAATTTTCTCGCATAATTCTTGCTGAATTAAATATAAGCTGGGTTCATTTTGCTCCAAAAGAATAAGTTTTTTGGGTGAATAATTAAGTATCTGTCTACATAACTCTGAACCAATTGAGCCTCCAGCTCCAGTAACGCATATTACTCTCCCAGAAATGCTTCCCTGAAGTAACTCTTTTATGGGCTTTGATGGATCTCTTCCTAACAAATCTTCAATTTCTATTGAGCGTAAAGAATCAATTCGTGCCTTCCCAGAAGATATATCTTCAAGCGTAGGGATCTGAAGAATAGTTATTCCTTTACCTTCAAGACTCTCTAATATCTCTTTCCTCCTATTACTAGTTAATGAAGGTATTGAAATCAATAACTGATCATATTTTCTATTAGCCTTATTAATTTCACTCGGAGAATAAATTGGTATACCCATAAGTTCTCTATTCCATAAATTTTTATCATCATCAAAAAAGTTAATTATTTTATATTTTCTATTAGTTTTTAATGACGCACAAAGTTGAGCTCCTGCTTCTCCTGCGCCATAAATAGCAACTTTATTTTGACTTGAATTATTGCCAATACGTAAGCCTAACAATAAATCCCTTAAAATTACTCTAATACCAACTGATAAACTATTAATAACAAAGAATAATTGCACGCTGTCATATCTCGATAGAAATTTTAAATTAAAACTAAAACCAATAAATAAAATAATTAGAATTAAGAAGGTATTTCGATATATGATTTGATAAAAAGATTTACTGCTTACATAACTTGATAAGGCTTTATATTGCCCAGTTATTATGTAAATTACAAGTCCCAAAGATATTAGGATCACAAGCTCCAATAAATTTTTTGAATCAAGACTAAATAAATTGGTTCTTGAATAATTTACTAAAAATAAAGAAAAACTTATTATTAATAAATCAATAATTACTAAGACTATTCTTAAAAAAGGTCTATGAGGGAAGAAATATTTATCGTGCTTACTAAACAAATTCTTTATTAATTTTTAATTTAATATATTATATTAAATTACCTTGACGCTCTTAATAAGATTTTTTTTAATGTGTTGGAATATTCTTGAATTTGTTCTTCATTAATTGTTGGGTGAACAAGAAGCATTAAACTTGTTTCGCCAAGTTCATTAGCTATAGGAAGATGCATTTTTGGATTTAAATCTAATTCTTTAAAACATTTCTCTAAATAAATTTCACTACAAGTACCAGTTAAAGCAGGGTACCCAGCGTCAGCTATTTCAGAAAGAATTCTTTGCCTTGACCAATCTTCTGCTAACAAATCTTTTTTTAAATAAACATAAAATTTATACCAAGCATGTTTCATATTTTCATTTGGAAAAGGTATTCTCAAAATTTCAAGATCATTGAATTTTTCTGCAAAAAGTTTTGCATTCTTTTCGCGTTTTAATCTCCAAGAGGGAAGCTTCTTTATTTGCTGACGACCTATAGCACTTTGTAGCTCTGTTAACCTTAAATTAGTTCCGAAATTAGTATGTATTAAGTTATAACCAATCGACTTTTTATTTTCCAACATCAAATCTAAATCTTTTCCATGATCTTTAAAAGATCGAATAAATTCCCAATGTTGTTTTTTTGAAGTGGTTACCATCCCTCCTTCACCTCCAGTGGAAATAATTTTATCTTGACAGAAACTCCATGCTGACAATTCTCCGAAGGTGCCGACTGACTTGAATTTACCGTTTACTTTTATTTCAGCACCATGAGCCTGGGCACAATCCTCAATTACAGGAATATTATAACTATTTGCAAGATCGCAGATTTTTTCCATATCAGCTGGCCAACCTCCAATATGAACAACAACAATTGCTTTGGTTTTTTTTGTAATTAGAGGTTCTATGGTATCGACAGTTATTGCTCCTGAATTTCTGTCTACATCTGCAAATATTGGTTTGGCATTCAGTAGGACAGCGGAGGATGATGTAGCAATAAAAGTCCTTGGGGTAGTAATTATTTCATCACCCTCTTTTATTCCCAAAGATAAGTAAGCAACAATTAGAGCTAAAGAACCATTTGCAATTGCAACTGAATATTTAGAACCATTCCATTCAGCAAATTCTTTTTCAAATAATTTACCTTGATCACCAGTCCAATAGTTAACCTTTCCGGAACTTAAAATTTCTTTAACAGCATCAATTTGAGCTTGATCAAAATAAGGCCATGAGTTAATTTTATTTGCATTCATAGTTTAAGAATATAGTTAATATTTAAAAACTTGAATTTTAAAAATATATTTCTACAATACCTATTTTTTTTTAAAATAGTTTTAATTTTCATTAACTTAACTCCAAAATTTTGACTTGAAAACTTGTTAATATAATCCACAGAAATCCATAAACGTAATATTTTCCGCATGCTTTGAATTAAATTCTTTATGAGCAACAAGACCTACTAAGATATCTACTTGCAACAATATTTCTTCATAATCAACCAAATTAATATTTTCGTGAAATGAAATATTTGGTTCACAAGCAATAACATTCTCAGATTCTTTTAAAAGATTTAAAACTATTTCTAAAGCAGGGGATTCCCTTAAATCTTCTACATCAGCTTTAAATGTTAATCCTAAGCATCCAATAATAGGCTTCCTCCCATTAGCCTTATAAAAATCTTTTGATTTAAGTAAAATTTTTTCTATCACCCACTTGGTTTTCTTTATATTTACTTTT
>CACBHP010000003.1 GCA_902539115.1 uncultured Prochlorococcus sp.
CTCCTAAATGGGATCTTATGAATCTGATGCTTTCCAAAAAAATTGGATGATCTATATCCATTAAATTTAATTTGTGTTAGAAGTAATCATAGTTAATATATAGTTTTTATTGAGCGATTATGCCAATACAAATATTATGGGGTAATGATCTAAATGCTCAAAATACATTTATTCAGAAATTAATTGAGAAGGAAGTATCCAAAGAATGGAAAGAAATAAACGTAACTAATTTAAATGGAGATGATGAAGAGCAAGTCAATAAAGCTTTTGATGAAGTTCTTACACCTCCTTTTGGAGATGGATACAGAATAGTTACATTAAAAAATAATCCAATTTTTACTGCAAAACATGAGGATCTAAGAACTAAATTTGAAAAAATTCATGACAACATACCTCAAAATACTTATTTCATTTTACAAAATACAAAAAAACCAGACTCAAGACTAAAGAGTACTAAATTTTTACAAAAACTTATAAAAAATAATTTAGCCAAAGAAAAATCATTTTCTTTACCAGAAATCTGGGACTATGAGGGACAAAAAAGATTTTTAGAAGATGCCGCAAATGAAATGAATATCAAAATTGATAAAAATGCAACTGAATTAATTATTGATTCTGTTGGGAATGATAGCTTTAAACTAAAAAATGAATTAGCCAAAGCAAAAACATACCTTTCTGCAATATCAAATGATTCGAATTCACAACTTTTTCTTAAAAGTATTGATATAAAAAAAATATTTAGTGATCATCAATCCAACATTTTCAAAATTATTGATCTTCTCTTACAAAAAAATATTAATGAAAGCCTCATTGAAATAAATTATTCCTTACAGAAAGGAGAACCTGCTTTAAGACTAAATGCAGGTTTCATTAGTCAAATAAGAATTCATACCATTATAAAATTAGCAGTTAATTCAGGAAACGATAATGCAGAAAAGATTTGTAATCTTGCAGGGATTTCAAATCCAAAAAGAATTTTTTTTATTCGAAAAAAAGTCAAAAATGTATCGCAAGAATATTTAATTAATTTAATGAGTAACTTATTAGATATTGAATCACTACTAAAACAAGGTAAAAATCCTATAAATGTTTTTACAGAGAATTTAATTAATTTAAGTTAACCAAATTATAAGTTTAAAAATTTACATTATGATTTAAATATGGCTTTACTAGTAAAAAAATTTGGCGGTACTTCTGTCGGTGATATTAAAAAAATAAACAATATTGCAAGTAACATATGTCAAAGTAAAGAATCAGGAAATGAAATTGTCGTAGTTGTCTCTGCAATGGGGCAAACTACAGATGATTTAAATTGTTTAGCAGAATCAATTAGTAAAAATCCTAATCGAAGAGAATTGGATATGCTTCTCTCAACCGGAGAGCAAGTAACCATAGCTCTTCTCTCAATGGCATTAAACGAATACGGAATACCTGCAATTTCAATGACCGGTAGCCAGGTTGGAATTATTACTGAATCAATACATGGGAAAGCAAGAATTCTTGATATTAAAACAGAAAGAATCCAAAATTATATAAATCAGGGTTTTGTAGTTGTAGTGGCTGGATTTCAAGGAACTACATTAAGCCATACAGGTCTAATGGAAATCACAACTTTGGGTAGAGGTGGTTCAGATACTTCCGCAGTAGCTTTATCAACAGCTTTAGGGGCCGAGACTTGCGAAATTTATACAGATGTTCCAGGGGTTCTTACTACTGATCCAAGAATTGTTCCTAATGCAAAACTCTTAGATAAAATTAGCTGTGAGGAAATGCTTGAACTTGCAAGCGTCGGTGCATCAGTTCTGCATCCAAGAGCAGTAGAAATTGCTCGCAATTATGGAATTAAATTGTGTGTCAAATCAAGCAAAAGTGACTCAAATGGGACTCTCCTAGAAAGTCAAATTCAACCTCTCCAACTAAAAAGAGGAAGCTTAGAATTAACAAAAACAGTCAATAGTCTTGAAGTATTAGAAAACCAAGCAGTATTCAGTCTCTCAAATATTCCTGATAGGCCTGGGATTGCTGCACAAATATTCGAAAAACTTTCAGAAGCAAGTATTAATGTAGATTTAATCATACAAGCTACAAATGATGGAAATAATAACGATATTACATTTACTGTAAGTGAATTAGAAGTTAAAAAAACTGCAGAACAATGTGAACTTATAACTAATCAATTAGGAGGAGAATATAATCTAAAAACAAAAATGACTAAATTAAGTATTCAAGGAGCAGGTATCATGGGCAGACCTAGTGTTTCAGCTGATTTATTTGATACTTTATCTCAAGCGAATATAAATGTCAGGTTAATAGCTACTAGTGAAATTAAAGTCAGCTGCGTAATTGAAATTAATAATATTCCAAAAGCTATTAGATTTGTTGCTGAAAAATTTAAGTTATCTGATACGCAAATAATTGTTAATCCAATCAACGAAAAACAAGATCAACCTGAAGTAAGAGGAATTGCATTAGATAAAAATCAAGTTCAAGTAAGTTTTCGAAAACTGCCTGATCGTCCAGGTGTAGCAGCATCGATATGTTTAGCATTAGCGGAAAATAATTTACTTTTCGATACTATCGTGCAGTCTGAAAGAATTTCCTCCTTAAAAACAAAGGATATTAGTCTTACAATGAATAAACAAGATAGAGAAAAAGCTAACTTAGTTTTTGAAGCCTTAACAAAAAAATTACCAGGATCATATATTGAAGATGGCCCTGCTATAGCCAAAGTTAGTACTGTAGGAGCAGGAATGGCATTTAAGGTTGGAACGGCTGGAAAAATATTTAGAGCATTGGCTGACCAAAATATCAATATTGAAATGATTGCCACTAGTGAAATTAGGACTTCATGTATTGTCTTAGAAAAAGATTGTGACAAAGCAGTTAATGCGATTCATAATCATTTCGAATTAGAGAAATAATTTCTTTTTAATCATTTCTTGCCAATTTTTGTCTTAATTTTTTGATTCTATCCCTCAAATTTGCTGCTTCTTCAAAATTTAACTCTTTTGCAGCATCTTTCATTTTAATTTCTAACTTTTCTATTAAGTCAGGCAACTCCTCAAGCAAACATTGATTATCGCTAGAATTGAGTATTGCGTCAGTTTTGTTATTAACTATATTTATTAAATCTTTAGATAAACCACCACCATCTAATTTTCTGGAAAGTTCTAGAAAAGATAATATTGAATTTTCTATTTTTTTACCTGCAGGTTTTGGTGTAATACTATTGACTTGGTTATATTTTTTTTGAATAGTTCTTCTTCTTTCAGTTTCAGATATTGCTTTTTTCATTGAGTCTGTGAAGTTATCTGCATAAAGCAAAGCAACACCTTCAACATGTCTTGCAGCCCTTCCTATTGTTTGAATCAATGATCTTTCTGCCCTCAGAAAACCTTCTTTATCAGCATCTAAAATGGCGACTAAAGATACTTCAGGAAGATCTAGTCCCTCTCTTAATAAATTAACTCCTACCAAAACATCATATTCGCCCAACCTAAGGTCTTGAATAATTTCAATTCTCTCAATTGAATGGATTTCGGAATGCAAATATCTAACTCTTATTTTATTTTCAGATAAAAAATCAGTAAGATCTTCAGCCATTCTCTTAGTAAGTGTTGTCACAAGTACTCTTTGATTCTTTTCAGCTCTAATTCTTATTTCAGATAATAGATCTTCTATTTGGCCCTCACTAGGTCTTACATCAATTACAGGGTCTAAAACCCCAGTTGGTCTTATGACTTGCTCAATAAATTCACCATCACATTGATCTAATTCCCATTGACCAGGTGTTGCACTTATAAATAACGTCTGTTTTGATTTTTCCCAAAACTCTTCACATTTTAAAGGCCTATTATCTGCAGCACTTGGCAATCTAAAACCATGATCTATTAAAACTTTTTTTCTAGATTGATCCCCGTTGTACATCGCATGGAGTTGAGGACATGTCACATGACTCTCATCAACTACCAACAACCAATCTTTAGGAAAGTAATCTATTAAGCATTCTGGCGGTGAACCTTCCTCCCTGCCTGATAAATGACGAGCATAATTCTCAACTCCATTACAATAACCAACCTCTTTAAGCATTTCTAAATCATATTTTGTGCGTTGTTCTAGACGTTGAGCCTCTAATAATTTTCCTTCGTATGTAAATTTATCGAGTTGAGTTTTTAATTCACTTCTAATTGCACTTATTGCACTCTCAAGTCTTTCTTTTGGAGTCACAAAATGCTTCGCTGGGTAAACGCTAACTTGTTCCAAACTTTCAAGTATTTCTCCGGTAGTAGGGTCAACATATCTAATAGCCTCGACTTCATCTCCAAATAATTCGATTCTTATTAATCTATCTTCATATGCTGGACCAATTTCTAAAACATCACCTTTAATTCTGAATCTACCTCTGGTAATTTCAATATCATTTCGAGTATATTGATTCTCAACAAGAGACCTCAAAGAAGAACGTAGATTTATTGATTTTCCAACTTCAAATTTAACTGCAGCTTTTAAATATTCGCTCGGTATACCAAGACCATAAATACAACTTATTGAGGCTACAACTATTACATCTTTTCTTTCAAATAATGAGCGTGTTGCAGAATGCCTAAGCATATCTATTTCTTCATTAATTGAAGCAGTTTTGGCTATGTAAGTATCACTGACAGGTACATAAGCTTCAGGTTGATAATAATCGTAGTAAGAAATGAAGTACTCAACAGCATTTTTTGGGAAAAATTCCCTTAATTCATTACATAGTTGTGCAGCTAAAGTTTTGTTATGGGCTAATACAAGAGCTGGTCTTCCTGTTTGCTGAATTACATTAGCAATAGTAAACGTTTTACCAGTTCCAGTAGCTCCTAAAAGAGTCTGAAACGCTTTACCAGTATTAACTCCTTTTACTAATTTTTTAATAGCTTCTGGTTGATCTCCATTTGGTTCGTAAGGAGCTTGAAGCTTATAGTTATTCATCAAACTAGTAGCTAAAGGATATTGCTATACTAAGAAATTTTTTCTCCAATTATTGAATTTTTTAAGGATTCTTTTAAGCCCTTAACAACCGCAATCATTGATATTAAATCATCTAATTTATTAACTGCAGATCCAACTCCAACTGCTGAGGCGCCAGAGGATATTGCTAGTGGACAAGTTACTTGGCTTAATCCAGAGGCACTCATAATTGGGAAATTCAGAGATTGTTTCTTAAATTCTTGATGAATAGCATAGGTAGCTGCAAGAGTTGGTACTGATTTTTCAAAAAAGCCTTGAATTCCTGGAGAGTAAGGCGTAGAACTAGTGCCACCTTCTGTTTGTATAATATCAACACCTTCTTCCACTAGCTTTACAGCAAGATCAACTTGTTTATCAATAGGCATTGTATGAGGAACAGTTACTGATAAAGGAACATTAGGCAATAAATCCCTCGTCTCTTTTGTGATATTTAAAACTTTTTTATCTGAAAAATTAATTCCTTTTTCATAAAAAGTATCATAATTTCCTATCTCAATTAATGATGCTCCTGCTTTTACAGAATCTTGAAAAGATCGAGGCACTACTGAACTCACACAAACGGGTAGCGTTGAATTCTTAAGTGCTAAATCAACGAGTTCAGGATTACAAGCAATATCGACAAGATCTGCACCTCCTAATGAAGCAGCCTTAACAATTATTTTCACAGATTGAACATCGAAATTATTTAATCCTGAAATAACTTTGAGTAAAGATTTGCTTCTTAGCTCTTCTTTAATTTTTTGTGGCAAAAGATTAATCAGACTCATTTATTTAATGAATTTATTACCCGATTGTGACATTGTTTTAGTAAAACAGTGCATTTTTTAAAAAATATTATCTGAGCTACACAAAATGTCTTATAAAAAAGAAACTCAGAAAAATTGGTCATCATGGCATCATCAGCTTCATAAGGAAATTCTTACCAAAAAAATATTAATTCCCAAAGGATCGAATATTTTAGTAAGTGTTTCTGGGGGACAAGACTCAATGACCTTATTAACCCTAATTAATGATCTAAAAAAACTACATAATTGGTCTATTAGTGTTTGGCATGGTGATCATCAGTGGCACAAAAAATCATCACAATATGCTCTTGAATTAAAAAGTTATTGCGAAGATAAAAATATTTCATTCTCTTTTGATCAAGCAAATAAAGAAAATATTTCTACGGAAGAAAAAGCACGAGAATGGAGATATAAAAGATTATGTGAAAGAGCCAAAACTTTTTTAAATAAAAACCAGCAAAAACATAATATTTATTTGTTAACTGGTCACACGAGTAGTGATAACGCAGAAACATTTATCCTCAATTTATCTAGAGGGAGCAATTTTGCCGGTCTTAGTAATATTGAGAGCAAAAGATTGCTAGAAAATCAAATTTTTTTAATAAGGCCAATATTAATTTTCAGTAGAGAAGATACAAAACAATTTTGTAATGATTTGAAAATCCCAGTCTGGGAAGATCCTACAAATTCAGATCTTAAATTAAAAAGAAATTTAGTAAGAAAAAAAATTATTCCTACCCTGGAAGTTATCTATCCTGGTTGTTCTGAAAGGATAAATAATTTTTCCCAAAAAATGAGCAAATACAATGCTGAACGTAATGATCTTAGTGAACTAGCATACCTGTATTGTAAAGATGTAAAAGGTATCAATAGGAATCTCTTAAATAGTATGTGTATTGAAGCGAGGTGCACAATTTTAAATAGATTTTTAAAAGAAATATCTACAAAGCAATGTAGTTCTAAAAATTTGACTAAATTAGCAACTTCAATTTATGAAAAAAATAAAGGTCAAATTAACTTGCAAGAGTTTTTAAAAATTGTTTGGAATAAAAACTATATTAATTTTGAAAAAAGTTAAGATGTAACAGCAGATCTTCTTCTTCTTGTTCTACCTTCAAACGAGTCTTCTCGAGCAGTCTCAGCTGATGAATTCTGTGAAACTTTTGGACTTTTTTGGGTATTTTGTGGGTTATTTGAACTATTCGGATGATTATTGTTTGATTTCTTATGGAAATTATTATTATTTCTATTTCTATTGGAAAAATTTTGCTCTTCGGTAATCTTTGGAATATAAGCACGAGTTCCACTTGGTGCAGGTTGAACTAAACATAAAATAAGTGGTTCAACTTGTAATTCTCTTCTCATTCTTCTCGATAAACCATTTTCAATTTCTCTTTGTACCCCAATCCAATCTACTTCAAAATTATTCGGCCCAGTTTGTCTGGATAATTGTTTCCATCTATTTTCTAAGACCCAGCTTATTTCTCGTTCTGTCCACATAGACATTTTTCTTGGCTCTGCAGTAGTAACAACTCCTCTTAAATTAACTCTGGGAGGCGCAACCATCTTCCCATCTGTACTAATAGGAGCTAAAACAGTTACTACACCATCCCCAGCTAATTGCTGCCTTTCCTTTAACACTCGTGCATCTACTATCCCATTTCGTGAGTTATCAAGCAGTTCAACACCAGCTTTTACAGGATCACCTTTTTGAATAGAATTAGGTGTTAACTCAACTACATCTCCATTTTCAATAATTAAAATATTGTCCTTTGGAACTCCCATAGTTTGAGCGCTCTTGCCATGACAAACAAGCATTCTATGTTCTCCATGAACAGGAACAAAAAACTTTGGTTTTGCTAGTGCCAACATTAACTTTTGATCTTCTTGAAAACCATGACCAGAAACATGAATATTCTCACCCTTTCCATAGACAACCTTAGCTCCGAGTTTCATTAATCTATCTATTGTATTAACTACAGAGATAGTATTGCCAGGAATTGGGCTGGCTGAAAATATTACAGTATCAGTAGTCTTGAGACGAACATGCTGATGTTCACCACGAGATATTCTGCTTAACGCTGCTAGGTGTTCTCCTTGACTTCCAGTCATTAATAATAAAGTCTCTCTGTCTGGCAAATCTCTAATTTGCTTGATAGGAACAAACAAATCATCTGGGCATTTCATATAACCAATATCTCTCGCCTTAGCAATAACATTTATCATCGATCTACCTAACAAACCGACCTTTCTTCCATGTTTCATGGCCAACTCTAAGATCATTGTCACCCTATGAACAGAACTAGCAAAAGTGGTAAGGATAACTCGTTCTTTGGCCTCCGCAATATGTTTTTCTAAAGAGGGATAGATAGTCTTCTCAGAAGGACAAAAACCTGGGACTTCGGCATTAGTAGAATCACTGAACATGCATAAAACGCCCTTCTCTCCGTAATGCACCATTCTTTCAATATCAAATTGCTCTCCATCTACTGGCATATGATCAAACTTAAAATCTCCTGTGAAAATAATTGTACCTACAGGTGTTGTAATTGCTAAAGAAAAACTATCGCAAATAGAATGGGTATTTCGAATAAATTCAACAGAAAAATGTTGTCCAACTTTTACAACATCTCTTGGATTTACTGTCTGAATGGTTGTTCTATCAGATACCCCTGCTTCCTCCATTTTTCCTCTAAGCATTGACATTGCCAATCTTGGGCCATAAATAATAGGAATATTAAAATGCTTTAAATGATGAGAAATACCTCCAATATGATCTTCATGACCGTGAGTGACAATCATTCCTTTTATTCTTCTTTGATTTTCTTTTAGAAAAGTTGTATCTGGCATAACAACGTTAACGCCATGCATACCATCAGATGGGAAAGCTAGGCCAGCATCAACAAGCATCAATTCATCACCATATTCAAAAACACAAGTGTTTTTTCCTATTTCATGTAGTCCTCCAAGAGGTATTACTCGTAGAGCTGGCTTATTGCTTTTAGATCTAGATGAATCATTAGTAGATCTATTTGCAGTTGAGTTTGTACTTGATTGCATAATTTTGAAATTTATGAAGGCCTGCTTGTAATCAAATAAGGTTTATTTAAATTTAATTATCAAGTTAAATATAATCCCTATTGTAGGGATTTCAGGATAAAAGATAGTTGCTTTTTCATGTCAGTGGTTAATGGTGACAAAGGGCTTCTAGGATTTCCTACATTCCATCCTGATAGCTCCAAAGCAGCTTTAATTGGGATTGGATTAGTAGTCATAAACAGTGCCTTGAAAAGAGGCTGCAGTTTTTCATGAATGGCAAGCGCATTGGAAACCTCTCCATTTTGAAAGGATTGAATCATCGCTTTCAATTGCAATCCAACCAAATGACTTGCAACACTTACTACTCCTACAGCACCTACAGATAACATTGGAAGCAACAATGAATCGTCACCACTATATACAGACAGTTCGGAACCACAAATAGCTCTTAGTTCTGTTACTTCTTCTATTCTACCGCTTGCAGCTTTAATACTGAGAATATTTGAGAAATCCATAAGTTTCTTCACAGTATCAGGAAATAAATTGCATCCTGTCCTTCCAGGAATGTTGTAGAGCATCAGAGGTAAATCCTTTGCAGAATTAGCAATAGAACTGAAATGTTTATAAAGACCTTCTTGAGGTGGCTTATTGTAATAAGGAACAACGACCAAAGCACCGTCGGCACCAGAGTCATAGGCTTTTTTTGTAGCTTCCACAGCCTCGCTTGTACAGTTACTACCAGTGCCAACTATTACTTTACAACTTGAATCCAAAGATCCTTTTACTGCAATAAATAAATCATGCTGTTCCCCCCATGAAAGAGTCGGAGATTCTCCAGTAGTACCACATAACACAATTCCATCGGAACCGTTCTCAAAAAGATAATTTGCGAGTTTTATAGCTAGTTCATAATCTACATCTCCATTTTTAGTGAATGGAGTAACCATTGCAGTCAATATTTTTCCAAATAGTGGATTATTACACTCAGTTTTGTCTGTAATCATTTTTTTGGAATTAATAACTCAGCTATTTGAACAGCATTAAGAGCTGCTCCTTTTCTTATTTGATCTCCACATAACCATAATTCTAATCCATTAGGCTGACTCATATCAGTTCTTAGCCTACCAACAGCAACATTATCCCTTCCCATAACATCATTTGGCATAGGAAATCTATTTTTTTTATAGTCCTCAATAATTTCAATTCCAGGAGATTTTTTTAATTCTTCAAGAGCATCTTTAGGCTCAACTACACCGGCAAATTCAATATTGATCGATTCAGAATGTGCTCTCAGTACTGGAACTCGAACACATGTAGCAGAGAGCTTTAAATCAGCAATATTTAATATTTTCCTAGTCTCATTAACCATTTTCATCTCTTCTTCACAGTAATTATTTGAGAGCATGGGTGAATTATGTAAAAACAAATTAAAAGCCAGTGAATATGGCAAAACTTCACTTTTTTGAAGATTACCTTGAAGATATTGTTCAGTTAAATGTTTTAGTTCCTCCATCGCCAATTGGCCTGCACCGCTTACAGATTGATATGTTGAGACAACAACTCTTTGAATAGTAGAAAGTTTATTTAAAGGAGCTAAAACTAATGTCAGTAAAATGGTGGTGCAGTTTGGATTAGCTATTACCCCATCATGATTGAGTACTTCATTAGCATTAACTTCAGGCACTATGAGAGGTACATTATTATCTAATCTGAAAGCACTTGAATTATCTATTAATAAAGAATTTTCTTCTATTATGGTAGACAACCATTTTTTTGAAATACTTCCACCAGCTGAAGCTAAAACTAAATCAACATTAAGAAATTCTTCCTTAGTTGTTTTTTTTGTAACTAATTCTTCACCTTTCCAAATAATTTTTTTTCCTTCTGAACGCTCTGATGAAAGCAAGACTAATTCTGATATCGGGAAATCACGTTGTTCGAGAATTTTGAGTAATTCAGATCCCACAGCACCTGAAGATCCTAAAACAGCAACTTTTAATGGCCTATTAGGCAAAAACGGAGATTTTCTCACACTTTTAAATGATTTTTATAAATAGATTGACTATTTTTTTTACTTTATCAAAAAAATAACTTTCAAGGAAATCACATAATGTGAAATAATTAAGATTCGGCTTTTAGTAATAAATAAAAAAAATGGCCAAAGAAGCATTAATAGTCAAAACAACTCCTCTGCCTCAAAGTAGAATTTCATTTGAATTAGAAATACCATCTGAGACATGCAAAACGTGTGTAAATGAGACAATCAGTTCTATCAGTCGTTCGGCTAAAATTCCAGGATTTAGACTTGGTAAAATTCCTAAACAAGTCTTAATACAAAGAATTGGTATCACACAATTACATGCTTCTGCTCTAGAAAAAATTATTGATAAATCATGGCAAGAAGCATTAAAAATAAAATCTATAGAGCCACTAAGTGAACCAGAACTGGTAGATGGATTTGAATCTTTACTTGCAAAGTTTAGTCCTGAAAAATCACTTAAGGTTACTCTTCAAACTGATGTTGCCCCCGAATTAAAACTAAAAAAATCCAAAGGACTAAATATTGAAATCTCAAAAACAAAGTTTGATCCTAAATCAGTAGATGAAGCGCTAGAAAAATCTAGAAGTCAATTTGCAAATATTATTCCAGTAACCAACAGAGGAGCGAAATTAGGAGATATTGCTGTAGTTAGTTTCAAAGGAAAATACAAGGATTCTAGTAAAGAGATTGATGGTGGGACAAGTGAATCAATGGATCTTGAGTTAGAAAAGGATAAAATGATTCCCGGTTTCGTTGAGGGAATCGTAAAGATGAAAATTGGTGATACTAAAATACTTAACCTTAAATTTCCTGAAGATTATTCACATGAAGATTCAAGAGGCAAAGAGGCAATCTTTGAAGTAAATCTTAAGGATCTTAAGGAAAAAGAATTACCTGAACTTAATGATGATTTTGCAAAACAGTCTGGCAACAAAGGATCATTAAAAGAGTTAAAGAAAGATATTGAAAAGCAACTTAAAGACAATTTTGAAAAAACTCAAAAAGATATCAAAATTGAAGCTTTATTAGATGCTTTAACAAACGAATTGGTTGCTGAAATTCCAAAATCTATGATTGATATAGAAGTGAGGAATAATATTGAACAAACAGCTCAAAGATTTGCTCAACAAGGTCTTGATGTTAAATCTACTTTCACTCCGGAATTAGTTAAGTCATTAGCAGAGTCCACAAGGCCTCAGGCTGAAAAAAATGTTCAAAGAAATTTAGCTCTCAAAGCATTAGCTGAAAAAGAAAAGATAACAGTTGAGAAAAATGAAATTGATTTAAAAATGAAAGATTATGAAGATGCAATCTCTCAATCTTCAAAACAAATAGATATTAAAAAATTAACGGAAGTAATAAGTAACGATTTACTCAAAGAAAAATTAATAATTTGGCTTGAAGAAAATTCTGAAGTAAAAGAAAAAACTACAAAAACTTCTAAAGCCGCCAAAACTAAAAAAACTCAAAATAAAAAAGAAAAAAAATAATTTATGAAATTTCCTACTAATTAAACAAAAACCCCTTAAATTACTTATAAGACAAAAATTAATTTGTGAACTCAGAAAAAAAACATTTAATCCAAAGCTCAATAAATTCTTACGAAAGTAATAATAAAATTATTACTGCTGTTCCTACCGTTATAGAACAATCAGGTAGAGGAGAAAGAGCTTTTGATATTTATTCAAGACTATTGAGGGAAAGAATAATTTTTTTAGGAACTGGAATTAATGATCAAGTATCTGACTCACTTGTTGCACAATTATTATTTCTTGAAGCTGAGGATCCCGAAAAAGACATACAAATATATATCAATTCTCCTGGAGGCTCAGTAACTGCAGGAATGGCCATATACGACACTATGCAACAAATATCCCCTGATGTAGTGACAATATGCTTTGGAGTAGCGGCAAGTATGGGAGCATTTCTGCTTTCTGGAGGAGCAAAGGGGAAAAGATTGGCTTTACCTAATTCTAGGATTATGATTCATCAGCCTCTTGGAGGTGCACAAGGTCAAGCAGTGGAGATTGAAATACAAGCTAAAGAAATACTGTTTCTTAAGAAAACATTAAATTCACTTCTAGCAGAACATACCGGTCAACCTTTAGAAAAAATTAATGAAGATACAGAAAGAGATTACTTTTTATCTCCCTCAGAAGCAGTCGAATATGGATTAATTGATAAAGTTATCAAAAAGTGACAAGGGATACTGATTTTTTAAGAATATGATGACGAATCGATATTTATAAGCAATCCTAGTGAATAGGGAATATTAACACCTTTCACATTACAACTTATAAACGATGGCTAAATTCGACGCCCATCTTAAATGTTCATTTTGCGGGAAATCACAAGACCAAGTAAGAAAGCTTATAGCTGGTCCTGGAGTTTATATCTGTGATGAATGCATAGACCTTTGTAATGAAATTCTCGATGAAGAACTACTTGATAATCAAGCAAACTTAAACAACTCTCCGCAAGTAAAAAAGAAATTACCAACTGATAATCCAAAAAAATCCTTTCCTTTAGAATTAAGCTCAATTCCTAAGCCATTAGAAATTAAAAGTTTTCTAGATAATCAAGTTGTTGGACAAGAATCTGCAAAAAAAATATTATCAGTAGCCGTATATAATCATTACAAGCGATTAGCTTGGAAAGTTAAAGAAGACAGTAAAAATAGCAATTCAACAGATTCACAGGCCACTAAATTACAAAAATCAAATATTTTACTCATCGGCCCTACTGGAAGTGGAAAAACATTATTGGCGCAAACTTTAGCAGAGTTTCTAGATGTTCCGTTTGCAGTAGCTGATGCAACGACTTTGACAGAAGCTGGGTATGTTGGGGAAGATGTTGAAAACATACTTTTAAGACTTCTACAGAAATCAGAAATGAATGTAGAACTAGCTCAAAAAGGGATTATTTATATAGATGAAATAGATAAAATTGCAAGAAAAAGCGAGAATCCTTCAATTACTAGAGATGTCTCTGGTGAAGGCGTACAGCAAGCATTATTAAAAATGCTTGAAGGAACAATTGCTAATGTACCTCCGCAAGGCGGAAGAAAACATCCTTATCATGACTGCATCCAAATTGATACGAGTCAAATATTATTTATTTGCGGGGGAGCTTTTATTGGTTTAGAGGATATCGTTCAAAAGCGTATGGGTAAACACTCCATAGGATTTACTACCAATTCAGATCAAAACAAAGTTGATACAAAAAATATAGTAGACCCAAGAGATTCTCTGAAGAATTTGGAATTAGATGACTTAGTGAAATATGGCCTTATTCCAGAATTTATTGGAAGAATTCCGGTTTGTGCTGTATTAGATCGTCTTACTAAAGAAACTTTAGAATCTATCCTAACTCAACCAAGAGATGCACTAGTAAAGCAATTCAAAACATTGCTAAGTATGGATAATGTTGAATTATCATTCGAGCCTGATTCTGTTGAAGCGATTGCAAATGAAGCATATAAAAGAAAAACAGGTGCAAGAGCATTAAGGTCAATAATTGAGGAACTAATGCTAGACATAATGTACACTTTGCCTTCTGATGAAAATGTAAAAGAATTCACAATTACAAAAAAAATGGTAGATAATTTGTTCTCATCTAAAATTGTTAAACTACCTTCAGGATCAAAGAGAATCATTAAAGAGTCTGCATAAAAATTTGAGTTTAATTGTTTTAATTTAATCCTGAATTTTTCTAATTAATGAAAAATAAATGCCAAATATACATAAGCCTTTTCATCAAAAATATAGACCAAACAACTTAGACGAACTGGTTGGGCAAAAATTTATATCAATTACACTTAAGCAAGCGCTTTTAACAAAAAAAATTGCTCCTGCATATCTTTTTAATGGTCCAAGAGGTACCGGAAAAACATCAAGTGCAAGAATATTTGCAAAATCTTTAAACTGTCAGGCATCCAACCAACCTACGATAAAGCCTTGTTGTAAATGTGACTTATGTAGACAAATTACAGATGGGAGCGCTCTAGATGTTATCGAGATTGATGCAGCATCAAATACAGGAGTAGAAAATATAAGAGAAATTATTGAAAGAGCGAGATTTTCACCTACTCAAGCAAGATGGAAAGTATACGTTATTGATGAATGTCATATGCTTTCAACCGCAGCTTCAAACGCATTACTAAAAACTATTGAAGAACCGCCCTCAAGAGTAGTATTTATCCTTGCGACGACTAATCCTGAGAGAGTATTAAACACGATACAAAGTAGATGCCAAAAGTTTGATTTTAAAAGAATAAGCCCCGAGAACATTTTTCAACATTTATCAGAAATAGCAGAAAAAGAATCCATTGAGTATGAAGTTCAGGCGTTAAAAATGATTGCAAAAAGATCTAATGGAGGCATGAGGGATGCACAAAGCCTCCTTGAACAACTGAATCTTTTACCGGAAGGTATAACAATCAAAAATATCCAAAACCTAATAGGAGAAGTATCAGAAATTGAATTAACAAATCTGATTAAATCATTGGTTGAGAATAATCCTGAGTCATTAATTATCACTTGCAACAAATTATATGATGCTGGAAACGAACCTCTTCAAATAATTATCGGGTTATTGAATATAACAAGAGATTTATTATTACACACCACAAATAATAAATATTCAGATCTTTATTATACGTCTGATGAATTTCGAGGTGAATTGGATAAAATCTCAAAAACATTAAATAAATCAATAATAATTAATTGGCATAATAATCTGAGAAATATTGAATATCAAATCAAAACAAGTGATAATCCAAGGCTTTGGTTTGAAATACATTTAACTGGACTTCTAGGTAATCAAGAGATAACTAGTTTTGAAAATAAGCAAAAAAGTGAAAATAATAAGACTGAGGAGAAGCATGAAAGTAGAAATAAAAATGCAATTCTTAACAAAGATAATATCTCTAATGAAATCCAAAAACCAAGAATCAAAAAAGAGATAACTCGCGAGGAATTAATCGAAAAAAAAGACGGAAAATTAGAAAAATTTGACGTTCTTGAAAAAGAAAGTATAGAAAATATTTCTGACATTTACCAAGACAATACTGGATCAAATAATTTAAAAGATAAATGGGAATTAATTCTTTCCAAAGTAGAGTTACCATCAACAAGAATGTTACTTTCACAACAAGCTGAACTTGAAAGTTTTGATTTGGAGAAAATCACAATTGCGTTATCTCCAAACTGGGAAAATATGATAAAAAGCAGAAAAATTATAATTGAAAATACTGTAAAAAAGATATTTGGAGATCAAATAATACTTAATTTTTCAACCAAACAATTAGATAAAATTAACCCAACAAACACTTCAGAAATAAAGCAAAATAAAGTAAATAATTTTCGACCAATAAAAAAAATAGAACCAAAATCTAATTCGTCAACAAAAATATCTAACGAGGAAACTTATGATGATAGTTCAAAAAACTTAGCAAATTTTTTTAATGGAGAAATTATAGACCTTGATGAGTAAATTAAACTCCAGTATGAAGAGTTTTTCGCCAGAGTATCTTTTTGGGAAAAATAGACATCTTTAGTGTTACCCAAGGGATTACTAAAAACCAATGTGATAAATAAAAAACCGATACAAATACCATCAAAAAATTGCTTTTTTGTAATACAGGTACTTCGCTTTTACAAGAAGAACCGTACCAACATGCAAGTCCAGATAACATAAAAACTGTAAAGGAAATAGGCCAGTAAATTGGTGAATCTAAAAAAGCAATACTGAAAAATAAATCAAAAATAGAAATGATTGGTAGTGCATATTGCAAGATGAAAAAATAAGTTAAATCAAATTTCTGCAAATAATCAATTTTATTAGTAAATAATTGATCTCCATAATCAAAGAATCTTTGCAAACCCCCCTCTGCCCATCTTTGCCTTTGCGCTAATAAAGCATTTAAATTCTCAACTGCTTCCTCCATGACTGGAGGATCCCATAAAATTCCAATTCTAGATTTTGATAATAATAATCTTAAACTCAAATCAAGATCATCTGTAACTGTATCTTCATTAAAAGAACCACATTTCAATAAAGTTTCTTTGTTAATTAATTGGCCATTTCCCCTTAATTCAGAAACTCCAGCAACTGATAATCTTCCATATTGAAAGATTGCATCCATAGCCATCTCCATGGACTGACAGGAAGTTAAAAAATTCTTACTTACATTTGTTACTGATTTTCTTAGTTGAACTGCAGACCAATCACCGTCTTCTACAAAGGTAAATAATCTTATCAAAGAATCTTGTTTTAATTCAGCATCAGCATCCAAAACTAATAGCCATTCACCATGAGTAAACTTTAAAGCATAATTTAAAGCTCCTGACTTTCCTCCTCCTGCGTTTGGGGAACGACTTACGACTTTTAGTTTTTCATATTGTCTAGATAATCGATCTAAAATTAAAGGCGTCTTATCAGAACTGCCATCATCGATTATGTAGATATTTAATTTATTTGTCGGATAATCTAAACTAAATAATCTTTCAACTAATCTAGCTATGACATTCTCTTCATCTCTGGCTGCTACAAGAATATCAAGTACAGGTAACTTTTTATTGCTAATTCTATTGCCTACATTATTTGAAACGTTGTTCCTTATAAAATTTCTAGAAATAACTATTAAACCGTAAAAAACAATCACAAAAGCAAGAGTCAATATTATGTAAAATAAATTTTCGATGTTGTAAGCATGTGGAATAAAAGCTACTAAAAAACAAGCACTAAGAAATATAAACGACTTCAATCTTCGATTTTTATAAAAACCCTTACTCATAAAAGTAAATTTTTAATTACGTAACTTTCATTGAGACAATATCTCAAATTTTTTCAATTTTGCATCTCGATAGTAATGATTCAATATTTGTTCATAAGAGAATCCTAATTTAGCCATTTCAATTGCTCCTGACTGAGATAAACCTACACCATGACCGAAGCCTCCTCCTCTCAAAAGCCATAAATCATCATTTAATTTATTAATAGTAAACAAATTACTAGGTATAAAATTTAATACTCTTCGAATATCATCTTTAACAAGAACAATAGATTTATTAGCTTTATCCGTTTGTATTTCTAATTTTGTAACTCTGCCACTAGACCCACGTTCAATAGAATATAAATCCAAAACATCATCATTAATATTTATAAGTCTGTTTTTAATTAACTTTTCTTTAATTTCAAGACTAGAAATTTTCTTGTTCCACCGAAAAAGAGAATGATTATTCCCATAAAACTGTTCTTTATCAAAATATAAAAATTTATTTAAATCAAATTCATTTTTCATTGGAAGTTTAAAAATTTTATTTAATGATTTAGAACCATCAATGATTGAATTAAAATAAGAATAATCTTGAATTTGCCAAGACTCGCCCGCATTAGCAGATACTCCACCATTAGAACCATGGTAAAAAGCATTTATTGGTTGATTTCTATAAGTGAGAATTAAATTTGAAGTTGCTTCTATAGCTTTTTGTAAGTTTTTATTTGAAATTTTAGAAGGCTTATAAACTTGACATTGAGTGGTTATACATAAATGATATTTATCCATTTTAAATCTATCAGAATTAAATATTCCCCAAGTTCTTGAAATAACTGCTTGAGCCTTGAGTGCTTCTAAAGGAGAATTAGGTCCAATTTCATATGGCAAAACACCTGCCAAATAGTCGTCAAATTCAATTTTTTGAACTAATGTCCAAGTTCCATATAAATCTTTTATTAAATAAAAATTTTTACCAAAATTGATTCCATTTATTTTTATTTCATTTTGAGCGTAAATATATATAGGTCCTTCGAGTTTTATAAAACCATATTCATTTCTAAGAACAGGAGTAATTTGAAAATTTTTTATTTTTTTGGAAATCTTATTTTTTAATTTAAACTCTGGCAGATCATCTTCAAATGGAATCCATACTTCCCAATTTTTAGGATAAGCAACAGTCGTCTCAAATCCTTTATCTTTAAGTTTCTCTGCTTGTTTTTTAGCTGATTCATAGCTAGCAAAAGGACCAAAAATAATTCTTTCGATTGTTTTTGGATTTTTGATGGGTATATCTATCCATCTAATATTGATCTGTTTTGACTTATGTTTAATACCATTGGCAGATATCAAGTTTAAAAAACCTTTATCAGTGATAAAGTTGATGTTCTTTTTTTTTGAAAAGCTGTCATTCTCTCCGCCTAAATATTGCTTTAAACCAATTAAAAATTTTCCTTTTTTAATTACGTTATTGAGTTCAACCTTTTGAAATTCTTCTCCTTTTACATTTGAAGTAAATTTAGTGTTTATTAATATAATAGAAATACATCCTAAAAATAAGTTTAAAAAGGCAAATTTAAGTTTCATAATTTAGAACTTTCCTTACCAATTAAAACTTTAATTTGCACCAATGCATATAAAGGTTTAGATTATCCTAATTAAACACATTTGACTTAAATGTCTAAACTAAAAACTCGTAAATCAGCTGCCAAAAGATTTAAAGCTACTGCGACTGGAAAATTCATGAGAAGAAGAGCTTTCCATAACCATTTACTTGATCATAAAAGCTCAAAATTAAAAAGACATCTATCAACAAAAGCCGTAGTTGATGAAAGAGATGCTGATAATGTAAGATTAATGATCCCATACGCATAAATCTTTAACCAATTTTTATTAGATATTCATGGCACGCGTAAAAAGAGGCAACATAGCCAGAAAAAGAAGAAACAAAATCTTAAATCTTGCGAAAGGTTTTAGAGGCGGCAACAAAAATCTTTTCAGAACCGCAAATCAAAGAGTGATGAAAGCTCTTTGTAATGCTTATAGAGATAGAAGAAGAAGAAAAAGAGATTTTAGAAGACTTTGGATTTCTAGAATTAACGCATCTGCCAGGATGAATGGAACAAACTATAGCAAGTTGATAAATGGCATGAAAAATGCAGAAATTATCATTAATAGAAAAATGCTTGCTCAATTAGCCTTAAACGACCCTAAGTGTTTTGAAAAAATTGTTTCTTCCGTTAGTAAGTAGAAAAAAGAATATAATCTAGAAAGTAAATATAAATAATGGAAATATCTTCCTTTCAATCTTATTTAATAATTCTTTTTGTTGTATTAATAATAATTTCTATTTTTGTATTCAGACAATTTCTAAAAACAAGAAGTGAAGAATTAAATTTAGTAAAATTCGAGCAGAAAGGTTTAGATTCTCTCACTCAAGCTACAGAATTATATGAATTTGGATCTATTCAGATTAAAAAAAGATTATATTCAGAAGCAACCAAAACTTTTTTAAAAGCAATTGAAAATTATGAAAATGAACCTGATGAAGCAAAAGCGATAATAAATAATGCTTTAGGATTCTCTTATGCTGCTCAAAATGAATTTAAAAAAGCAATTAAACACTATAACTCTGCAATAAAATCACTCCCAGACTATCCTATAGCCCTAAATAACCTCGCATCAGCACAACAGCGTTTACTAGAGTACGACTTGGCATATGCAACTTATCAAAAGGTTTTGGTGATAGATCCAAAAAACAAAACAGCAATTAAAAAAAGTAAGGAGTTAGAAAAAAGAAACAATTATAAACCTTATAAAGGTGTTGAAGATAAGGGATTCTAAATATGGAAAATTATTCTTCTTTACTAATTGGTGGAAAAGAATTTTCCAGTAGATTAATGGTGGGTACTGGCAAATACAAATCTACTAAAGATATGGTAGAAAGTTTGTCAAATTCTGAAACAGAAATTATAACCGTCGCTGTTAGAAGAATTAAAAATGATCAGACCGGAGAAAATTTACTCGAAAAGATCAACTGGAAAAAATACTGGATGCTTCCTAATACAGCTGGTTGTGTTAATTCCGATGAGGCAGTGAGAATAGCAATTTTGGGAAGAGAACTTGCAAAATTATCTGGTCAAGAAGAAAATAATTTTGTGAAGTTAGAAGTTATTCCTGACAAAAAGTATTTGCTACCAGATCCAATAGAAACGATTAAAGCAGCCGAAATTTTAATAAAAAAGGGTTTTGCTGTACTTCCCTATATCAATGCAGATCCTATTCTTGCAAAAAGATTAGAAGAAATAGGTTGTGCAACTGTAATGCCATTAGGCTCGCCTATAGGCTCTGGGCAAGGTTTACTAAATTTATCAAATATAAGAATAATTATTGAGAATGCAAAAGTGCCAGTAATAATTGACGCAGGAATTGGGGTGCCTAGTGAAGCTTCTCAAGCTATGGAAATTGGAGCTGATGGTGTTTTAATCAATAGTGCAATAGCGCAAGCTGAAAATCCTCCTCTAATGGCTCAAGCTATAAATTATGGTGTAAAAGCTGGCAGGCAAGCTTTTCTGGCAGGAAGAATTAAAAAACAAGACTTAGCAGTAGCAAGTTCACCGGAAAAAAACATATCTATCTAATTCTTTTTATTAAACAAAGGTAAAAAAAAGAATAAAAACTTGTTATTTTATTTATTGGATTAAGAAAGAAGATTTGAAACTATTTTCAATGTTTTTTCGCAAATTGGAAGCACACTGTAGTAATTTAATAAATATATTATGAATCTATTAATTCTGGAGTTCTGAGTGAAAGTTATTGTTCTAGGTGGAGATGGTTTTTGCGGTTGGCCTTGTGCGGTGAATTTAGCAGAGCAAAATCATGATGTTATTATTGTGGATAATTTAAGTCGTAGAAAAATTGATATTGATCTAGAGGTAGAATCTTTAACTCCAATTGCTTCGATAACAGAACGACTTTCTGCATGGGAAGAAATTGGGGGTAAACCTATGAAATTTTTTAACATGGATATCTCTAAACAATATCAAAAATTACTCAATTTGCTCATTGATGAAAAGCCAGATTCTGTGATCCATTTTGCAGAACAAAGAGCAGCGCCTTACTCGATGAAATCTAGTTTTACCAAAAGATATACAGTAGATAATAATGTTAATGGTACCCACAACCTTCTTGCTGCAATAGTAGAGAGTAATTTAGATATTCATGTTGTACATTTAGGAACAATGGGAGTTTACGGATATGGATCACATAGAGGTGCAACAATTCCTGAAGGTTATCTAAAAGTTGAAGTTCCACAACCAGATGGAAGCCGCTTTGAAGAAGAAATATTACACCCTGCAAGTCCAGGTAGTGTATACCATATGACTAAAACTTTAGATCAATTATTATTTCTTTACTACAACAAAAATGATCTTGTAAGGATTACTGATCTACATCAAGGCATCGTTTGGGGAACAAATACAGACGCAACTTTAAAAGATCCTAGATTAACAAACCGATTTGATTACGACGGAGATTATGGAACTGTTCTAAACAGATTTCTAATGCAAGCTGCAATTGGATATCCATTAAGTGTTCATGGGACAGGAGGGCAAACAAGAGCCTTTATTCACATAAAAGACTCTGTAAAATGTGTACAACTTGCTCTTGAAAATCCTCCAAAACCAGGTGAGAGAGTAAAAATCTTTAATCAAATGACTGAAAGTCATCAAGTTGGAGAACTAGCTAAAAAAGTTGCGTCTCTAACAGGTGCTGATATCAATTATTTACCAAATCCAAGGAATGAAGCAGTAGAAAATGATCTAATAGTTGATAATAAATGCTTTATAGAGTTAGGTTTAAACCCAACGACTCTTGATAATGGTTTATTAGAAGAAGTTGTTGAAGTTGCTAAAAAATACTCCAATAGATGTGATCTAAAGCGCATACCTTGTGTTTCATCCTGGACTAAAAAACAAGCTGAGGCTATAAAGACTAATTAAAATTTCTAAAATATTTACCTTAAGAAAGTGAAAATTGCATTGTTTACTGAAACTTTTTTACCTAAAGTTGACGGCATAGTCACAAGATTGACTAAAACGATTGAATTTTTAATAAAAAATGGTGATGAAGTTATAATTTTTTGTCCAGAGGGGTGTCCAGAATCATATATGGGCGCAACTGTAGTTGGAGTTGCTGCAATGCCATTACCCTTATACCCAGAGTTGAAGCTTGGTTTACCAGGTCCTGCAGTCTCAGATAAGTTAGAAAAATTTAACCCAGATTTGATACATGTTGTTAATCCAGCTGTACTTGGCTTAGGTGGCATATGGTTGGCAAAAACTAATAATATTCCTTTAATTGCTAGTTACCATACTCATCTTCCGAAATATCTAGAACACTATGGAATGGGTATGTTAGAGCCACTTTTGTGGGAATTACTTAAAGCAGCACATAATCAAGCCTTGTTAAATTTATGTACATCTACCGCTATGGTAAATGAGTTAAAAGATAAAGGTATTCAAAGGACTGCTCTTTGGCAAAGGGGAGTAGATACTTACATTTTCCGACCAGATTTGAGAAGTGAGAAAATGAGAAAAAAATTATTTGGGAAACATAACGATGCTAAGTACTTATTGATTTATGTAGGAAGATTATCAGCAGAAAAACAAATTGAGAGAATTAAACCAGTCTTAGAAAGTATCCCTAATGCTTGCCTAGCACTTGTAGGTGACGGACCATATAGAAACCAGCTTGAAAAAATCTTCGAAAATACCAAGACTAATTTCATAGGATATTTATCTGGAGATGAACTTGCTAGCGCCTATGCCTCTGGAGATATATTTTTATTCCCATCTAGTACAGAAACACTCGGGTTAGTTTTACTAGAAGCAATGGCAGCAGGATGTCCAGTTATCGGAGCCAACAAGGGGGGAATTCCAGATATTATTAGCGATGGGATTAATGGTTGCTTATATGATCCTGATGAAAAAGACAATGGGGAACAGAGTTTGATTGAAGCGACAAAAAAAATTCTAGAAAATGAAGATAAAAGAGAAGTCATGAGGAAAGAGGCACGAAACGAAGCAGAAAAATGGGATTGGAATCAAGCAACGTTGCAACTGCAAAATTATTATGCAGAAACTCTCAAAAAAATAGATTAAACTTAATCTGAATTATGCTACGTGTGGAGGCGTAGGACTACTATACGAACTTAAAGGAAGTATTAGAGTAGCAATATTTTGATTCTTTTCAGGCCTTTTTTTCTTTGAGAATTTTTTACCAAAAGGTACTCTTATAACATTAGTTCCCTCAATGGAACAAATATTTGAATTATCTACTGAAAAATTATTGACAAAATTTGGTAAGTCGACATTTTTAACTGGCAGGTGCTTAACATTACCAGATTTAAAATCTTTGGTCATAGCTTCAAATACCCCAAAAAATTTGATGCTCGAATATTTTAATAAAAAAATTTAAAAAAATTCTATAAGAAAATATTAAATTTTTATTCACACTGATAATAACTAAGTAAATACAAGGACGCTAGTCCTTTAAGCACATTTTTTTTCTTCGAAAATCTCTCCTTGATTTACATTGCAAGAACAAATTAAATTACGATCGCCATATGCATTATT
Organism: uncultured Prochlorococcus sp.; assembly: GCA_902539115.1. GTDB lineage: Bacteria > Cyanobacteriota > Cyanobacteriia > PCC-6307 > Cyanobiaceae > Prochlorococcus_A. Next base: position 24,283 of record CACBHP010000003.1, read on the forward strand.
GATCCTAGAAACTGAAGACCAAAACTTAATAGATATTGGATTTTTATAAGGAAAAGAAGCTTTTTCTTTTGAATAAGGATAATTCCAATTATCAGCAATTAACTCTTTCAGCGTATGGGGAGCGTTACTTATTACATTATTATTCTTTAATGCAATATTTTTTTCTATTTCGCTGATTTCTTCTCCAATCAATAGCATAGCCTCACAAAATCTCTCCAATTCAACCAAACTTTCACTTTCAGTAGGCTCTATCATTATGGTCTCTGGAACAGGCCAACTTATTGTTGGGGCATGAAAACTATAATCTATTAATCGTTTAGCTAAATCATTTACACTCAAACCAGTTTTGGATTTTAAATCTCTAAAATCTAAAATACATTCATGTGCAACAAAATTATTTTTCCCTTTATAAAGAATCTTGAATTTATGCTTTAAAGAATGCGCAATATAATTTGCAGACAAAATTGCATGCGCAGTTGCTTTCCTTAAACCACTAAGACCAGCCATTTTTATGTACATCCAACTTATTGGAAGAATACTTGCACTCCCATGCTTTGCCGAAGATACGTAATTGGAGCTATTAGATAAATTATTATCCATTAAAGAATGACTAGGAAGAAACGGGCTTAAAGTTTCTGATGCAGCAACTGGACCTACTCCTGGGCCACCACCTCCATGTGGAATGCAGAATGTTTTATGTAAATTCAAATGACAAACATCAACACCATAATTCCCCGGTTTACATAATCCAACTTGAGCGTTCAAATTTGCTCCATCTAAATAGACAAATCCTCCAACAGAGTGAATTAAATCACATATCTTTCTGATTTGTAATTCAAAAACTCCATGAGTAGAGGGATAAGTCAACATAAGAGCCCCTATTTGGTTATCAAATTTCTTGACCTTGATCGACAAATCTTGAAAATCAATATTTCCTTCTTCATCACATTCAACAGTTAAAACATCAAAACCTGCCATAACTGCACTAGCAGGATTTGTTCCATGAGCACTTTTAGGAATTAAACATTTTTTTCTTGAAAGTTGGCCTTTTGATTCAAAATAAGAATTTATTGCCAATAAACCTGCAAACTCTCCTTGAGAACCTGCATTTGGTTGAAAAGAAACTGATTTTAAACCGACAATATCACTAATCCATTTTTCTAGGTCAGATATTATTTTTGAATAGCCTTTAGTTTGATTTTGTGGAGAAAAAGGATGAATGCCAGATAAATTAGCCCAAGAGACTGGATTTAATTCTGCTGCAGAATTTAACTTCATGGTGCAGCTTCCCAATGGCATCATTCCATCTACCAAAGAAAAATCTTTTTCAGCAAGTCGGAATATATATCTCAATAATTCAGTTTCACTTTGGTAATTTGTGAATATATCTTGCTGCATCCATTCACTGGATCTCAAAGCTAAACTTTCAAGATGAAATCCTTTATCAAATTTTATATGCTTTAAATCTTCTTTTTTTTCTACAAGGTTTGCTATGAAAGTCACAATATCTTTGATTTCTTTTTCATTACTAAGCTCATCTAAAGAAATCCCGAAGCCAGTTGAATTTTCAATAGTTGATCCCAATGGCAGAATTCTTAAGTTATACCCATTTTTTAAGGCTTCATTATGGATCCTCTGGGAGTGCCTAGAATAAACATCAACACTATCAAATCTAATTCCATCTGGAATATCAAAACCTAAATCAGCTAAACATGATTCTAAATTTATTCTCAACTCCACTAATCTTTTAGCAATTCGCGTTAATCCAGAAGGTCCATGATAAATAGCATAAAAAGATGAAATTATGGCTAACAAAGATTGAGCAGTACAAATGTTACTAGTAGCCTTTTCCCTTCTAATATGTTGCTCTCTTGTTTGCAATGCTAATCTTAGAGACTTTTCTCCATTTTTAGAGAGAGTTTGACCAACAATTCTTCCAGGTATCAGCCTTTTATATTTTTCGCTACAGGCAAAATATGCTGCATGGGGTCCACCAAAACCCATTGGAACACCAAACCTTTGCATACTACCCACTGCTACATCAACACCAAATTCAGAAATTGGTTTAATTAAAACTTGTGCCAATGGATCAATGCATGCTGTTACAATAATTTCTAATCTATGTGCTTGGGATATTAAGAAAGTGGGATCAAATAATTGTCCATTTTTACCGGGTAATTGCAACAACATCCCAAAAACATCATCATGATTAGAAAGGTTGCTTTGAGTAAAGCGTTTTAAGGATATTCCTAAAGGTTTTGCTCTGGTTTGTAGAACATTAAAAGTATGATCAAAAACATTTGATTCCACTAAGTACACTTTTGAAGATTTATTTTTTCTTGCGGCAAAACTCATGGCCATAGCTTCCGCTGCTGCAGTACCCTCATCTAACAAAGATGCATTAGCGACAGGGAATCCTGTTAGTTCACAAACAATAGTCTGAAAATTAAATAGAGCTTCTAATCTTCCTTGTGCAATTTCTGCTTGATATGGAGTATAAGACGTATACCACCTGGGATTTTCAAGAACATGTCTTTGGATTACTTTAGGCATATGATTGTCATAATAACCAAGGCCTATAAGTGATCTCATTTTAGTATTTTTATTTGCTATCTCTTCTAATTCATTTAAAGCCTCAATTTCTGAACAACCTTGGGGCAATATTTCTGATGATTTATCTTTAAGCTGAATATCTTCAGGAATAACTTGATTTATAAATTGATCAATATTATTAAAACCAAGCTTATTCAGCATAATTCTTTCATCATTATCTCCTAACCCAAGATGCCTATCTATAAACAAATCAGACCTAAATTTGGATGTCATATTAAAATATTTTTCTTTAAAATAGCTCTTTTTAGAAAGTTTGCCTTATTTTGGTACAACCTTTGATTGATATTCTTCAGAAGTCATCAAATCAGCAATTGATGCTTTTGATTCTGGTTTCAAAATGACTAACCAACCGTCTCCAATCGGATCATTCTGTAAAAGCTCAGGATTCTCAATAACAGTTTCATTTACAGATACTATTTCCCCTGAAAAAGGCAGATAGACTTCCTCAACAGCCTTAACTGATTCTATTGTTCCAAAAGTTTCGCCTTTCTCTAAAGTCGCCCCTTGATCAGCTAATTCAACAAAAACAATATCTCCTAATTGATCTATAGCGAATTCACTAACTCCAATTTTTAATAATCCATTTTCTTCCAAGACATATTCATGAGTATCAGCATAGTTGAGGTTGTCTGGAAACTTGTAAGACATGATTAAGTAGATAAAGGAAGTAGAGAATCCTTTGAAATTAATTTTTCCTCTAGTAATTCAGATAATAATCGAATTAATGCAATTTTGATGTGAGCTATGTGAGAACCACCTTGAACAAAAATATTGTAAGGATCTCTTAGAGGGGCATCAGCAGAAAATTCACTTGTACTACCTTCAATAAATGTACCTCCTGCCATTAATAATTTTGAATCATATCCATCCATTGATGATGGAATAACATTCAGAAAAGAATCTACTGGTGAAGAATTTTGAAAAGATTGACAAACTTTTTGTACTAAATCAGGATTATTCAATCTTACTGACTGAATAAGATCAGATCTATAAGTAGCTGGCTCTGGTAAAACCTTAAATCCCAAATTTTTAAAAACTGCTGCAACCATATCAGCACCTTTTAGTGATTCGTGAACAATTTGTGGTGCTAAAAACAAACCCTGCAAAATTAATCTTCCTAGTCCAAAATTTGTTCCTGCAGAAGAACCAATACCTGGTGAGGTTAATCTAGAACATGCCATCTCAACCAACTCTGCATCTCCTGCAACGTACCCACCTGTAGGAACGATAGTTCCTCCCAAATTTTTAATCAATGATCCAGCGATTATATTTGCCCCTTTAGAAATTGGTTCACTATCTTCAACAAGCTCCCCATAACAGTTATCAACAAAACATATACAGTTGGGATCAAGAGAATGAATAAGACTACAAATTTTCTCTATCTGATGATTCGTAAGAGACCTTCTCCAACTATATCCACAACTTTTTTGTATGAATACTAATTTGCATGAATTTTCTTTAAAAGAATGAACAATTTTTTCTTGAAAAGAATCAAAATTCTCGCAGATATTTATTTGCTTATATTCAATCTCAAAATCTTTAAGTGAGCCTTTACCTCCTCTCCTTATTCCTATAACTTCTTCTAACGTGTCATATGGTTGTCCTGTAAGAGATAACATTACATCTCCAGGTCTAAGAATTCCAAATAAAACAGAACTTATTGCATGCGTTCCGCTTACAAATTGCATCCTCACAGCTGCCTTTTCAGCAAGAAACAATCTTGCAAAAACCGCATCAATTTTTTCTCTAGATATATCATCATGACCACTACCAGAAGATTGATTGAAATGACTAGCAGAAACTTTTTCTTCCTTATAAATTGTCAAAATATTTTCTAATTTCTGGAAAACCTGATTGGACCTTTCTTGGAAAACTTTACTTAAACTCTCTTCGACAGAAAGAACAGCGTTTTCAGCCAGTTTTAAGTTATTGTTTAGCGTCATTTATTATGAAAATTCATATTATTTTTCAGAAGCTAAATTTCTTAATTCTGCTAGGAAAGCATTAGGTCCCCTACCCTGAAAATAAGAAAGTTTTTTTGAAGCCTCATATAAATCAAGAAGTTCTCCATCTAATTCTTCTGCCGTATAATCTTTAATTCCTGCTATTACCTCAGCAAAACGTTCTCTACGGGCAGATTTATTGACAGCATAGGCTTCCATTACCTGAATTTTACATGATCTCCAAGCCTTATTCTGACAAAAATGCACTGAAAGAGCATCACTTAAAGCAGAAGCTTCTTCATCTTCTATGTACCAGTCAAAAGATGAAGGTAGAGATTTTAATCCTGAAAATATCTCGAACAACTCCCCGGCAGACAATGGATTACCAGAATCATTTTTCAGGGGTAATGCAGACTCTTCCAAAGATTTCCATAACTCTGGGTAATCACCTTCAAAACGATCCCTGATTTTTTCTATACCTTGATCAAGAATCGTATTAACTTGAGCTAAAGCAAGAAAAACTTCAGGACCTGGCGAAGATAACTTCCCATTTCTAAGATTAGAGATTTGCGAATTATGAACTTTACCTAAATCAAGAACTTCAGAAAGTAATGGCAAAACTCTGTGTGACCATCCATTTCTTTCATGCCAGAGGTGTATCAAATGAGCCATAGCCCTTCGACCTCTAGATAATTTATCGCGATATCCGAGACTCACAGATAATTAAACTTATCAATAGTATAGTATGATAATATTACATATCGGTAATTTTGAAAATAGTATTTCAATATCATGAATTCAGTAATTTTCCAAGAAACAGCAAAATTAAAGAAACCTGTTCCATCTGAGAAAGTTTTAGAACTCTCAGAAAAATTACTGGAACCTTCCAGCCATTCAAAAAGATATCCTCCAAGACTACATAAAACTTGGGGAACAATAGTTTTCATGGTTGCAATTCATATTCTTTCTCTCGTAGCTATACAACCAAAATTTTGGAGTCTCCCTGCAGTCACTTCATTATTATTCTTTTACTGGTTAACTGCTTGTTTAGGAGTCACTCTTGGGTATCACAGATTGTTATCACACAGATCGTTCATTGTTCCAAGATGGTTAGAAAGATTTTTTGCTACCTGTGGAGCTATAAGTTGCCAACATGGACCAATAGATTGGGTAGGTTTACATAGGCATCACCACTCTTTTTCAGATACTGAAGTAGATCATCACAACAGCAAAAAAGGGTTTTGGTGGAGTCATATGGGTTGGATGTTTAAAGACGTTGAAGCACTAAAAGCTGTTCCAAAACTAAGTGCAGATTTAATCAAGGATCCATACTATAGATTTCTAAATAAATATTTTTTATTCTTACAAATTCCTATTGGACTTTCTTTGTACGCAATAGGTCAAAAATTAGGAGTTGGAGGATGGGCTCTAGTCCTTTGGGGAATTCCATTGAGACTTGTGGTTGTTTATCACATAACTTGGCTAGTAAACTCCGCGACGCATTGTTGGGGTAAAGCACCATTTGAAAGTGGTGATTCATCTAAAAATAACGCGTGGGTTGCTGCATTAACATTTGGAGAAGGTTGGCATAATAATCATCATGCATTTCCCAATTCGGCAAAACAAGGATTATTTAGAGGTCAGATAGATATAACATGGGAACATATTAAGATTCTTGCGAAATTTGGTCTTGCAAAAAAAGTAAAGTTACCCTCTAGGTCTTATTATTAACTATATTGTTCAATATTTTTTCATGGCTAAGAGAGTACAAGTCGCATTAACTGAATCAATCGCATCACTAGGTAAAGAAGGAGATCTAGTTGAAGTAGCACCTGGATACGCAAGAAATTTTCTATTACCTTATGGCAAGGCAATGAATGTAACTCCAGCAGTCCTTAAACAAATTGAGAGAAAGAAAGAAAAAGAAAAAATCGCTGCTGATAAATTAAAGCAAGAAGCTTTAGATTTCCAAACAGCATTATCTACAATAGGTAGGTTCACTATCAAAAAACAGGTTGGAGAAGATGGTGTTCTTTTTGGAACGGTTACTAATGGGGATGTTGCCGAAGCAATAGAAGCAGCAACTAAAAAAGAAATTGATAGAAGAAACATTACTGTTCCTGATATTCATAATTTAGGTTCCTTTACTGCAAAAATAAAATTACATCCAGAAGTAAATGCAGAAGTAAATATTGAAGTAACAAGTTAGTCAATTTGTTGCATTATTTTGAAAAGTAGCCAGAGTATATATCTAAGCAATTAAAGATATGGTTTCCGTACCTTTTCCAAATAATGGGCAAAATAAAAATTTTAAAAAGGATTTTAATAGTGAAAATTCTGGATTAGTACCTCCTCAAAACGTTCAAGCTGAGGAAGCTGTTCTTGGTGGCATACTTCTTGATCCAGACGCTATAGGAAGAATTGCAGACTTAATTAAACCTGAAGCTTTTTATATAAATGCCCACCAAGAGATTTATAGAACAGCATTAATGTTGCATACCCAGGGTAAACCAACTGATTTAACTTCAATGAGTGCTTGGTTAGCAGATAATGGATCACTAGAAAAAATTGGGGGGAACAGCAAACTGGTAGAACTAGTTGAAAATGTTTCATCTACTGCTTCCATAGAACAAGTTGCTAATTTAATTAACGACAAATTCATGAGAAGGCAACTTATCAGATCTGGAAATGAAGTGGTTCAACTAGGTTTTGATCAAACTCAAGATACTAATGAAGTTCTAGATAAAGCAGAGCAGAAAATATTTGAAATCAGTCAAGAAAAACCTTCAAAAGGTCTGACTCAAGCAGCTGAAATCCTTACAAGTACTTTCAATGAAATAGAGTCAAGATCATTAGGTACTTCAGTAGCTGGAATTCCTGTAAATTTCTACGATCTTGATGCGATGACTCAAGGTTTTCAAAGAAGTGATTTAATAATTGTTGCTGGAAGACCTTCAATGGGGAAAACTTCAATGGTTCTTAATCTGGCTAAAAATGTTGCACAATCTCAAGATTTGCCTGTATGTGTATTTAGCCTTGAAATGAGTAAAGAACAGTTGACATATAGATTACTCTCTATGGAAGTTGGAATCGAGAGTGGCAGGTTAAGAACAGGAAGATTACAGCAAGATGAATGGCCCTTGCTCGGAGAAGGTATCAATTCATTAGGTCAATTGCCAATATTTATAGATGACAAACCTAACTTAAGTGTTTTAGAGATGAGATCTCTATGCAGAAGATTAATAGCTGAACAAAAAAAAGAACTTGGATTAATTGTGATTGATTACCTCCAGTTGATGGAAGGATCAACCCCTGATAATAGAGTGCAAGAACTGTCACGAATAACAAGAGGTCTAAAAAGCATGGCCAGAGAATTAAAAGTACCAGTAGTAGCTTTATCTCAGCTTAGTAGAGGGGTAGAGTCTAGAACTAATAAAAGACCAATGTTAAGCGATCTAAGAGAATCAGGATCTATTGAACAAGACGCAGATTTAGTATTAATGATTTATCGAGATGAATACTATAATCCAGAGACTGAAGACAGAGGAATTACAGAAATCATTGTCACTAAACATAGAAATGGACCCGTAGGAACTGTTAAATTATTATTTGAACCTCAATTTACGAGATTTAGGAATTTAGCAAATTAAATCGATCCTAAAATGCAAGATCATCACTCAACAAATGAATCTTTTGACATTATCGTTATTGGAGGAGGACATGCAGGATGCGAAGCAGCCATAACAACAGCAAAATTAGGATTTTCTACAGCCTTATTTACAATCAATTTAGATAGGATTGCCTGGCAACCTTGCAACCCTGCAGTTGGCGGGCCTGCAAAAAGTCAGTTAGTGCATGAAGTTGATGCATTAGGTGGAATTATTGGTAAATTAGCTGATGAGACAGCTATACAAAAAAGAATATTAAATGCGAGTAGAGGCCCAGCTGTATGGGCATTAAGAGCTCAAACAGATAAAAGAGAATACTCAAAAAAGATGATTGAAATACTACAAAATACAGATAATTTATCTTTAAAAGAAGCAATGATTACTGAACTGGATATTGTAAAAACTGAAGAAATTGGATTGAACTCAAAAAAAATCTTAAAAAAAAGAATTAAAGGTGTAAGGACTTTCTTTGGTAGTTATTATTCAGCAAGATCAGTTATCATCACAGCTGGTACGTTTTTAGAAGGAAGAATATGGATAGGAAATAAATCAATGTCAGCTGGTAGATCTGGCGAACAAGCAGCAAAAGGTCTTACTCAAAATTTGCACGAAATTGGTATCAAAACAGAACGTTTAAAAACAGGAACTCCAGCAAGAGTTGATAAAAAAAGTATCATTTTTGATGAATTAGATATTCAACCAAGTACTGCAGCAGATAAATATTTTTCGTTTGATCCAGATATAAAAAATAATATGCCCCAAGTTAGTTGTCACATCACAAGAACAACTACCAAAACACATCAACTAATTCGAGACAATTTACATTTAACTCCCATTTACGGCGGTTTTATTGATAGTAAGGGGCCAAGATATTGTCCATCTATTGAAGATAAAATCGTTAAATTTGCTGATAAAGAATCACATCAAATTTTCTTAGAACCAGAAGGGATTAATACCCCTGAAATATATGTGCAAGGATTTTCTACAGGTTTACCCGAAAATATTCAATTAGAACTTTTAAGAACCTTACCTGGATTAAGTGAATGTAAAATGTTGCGCCCAGCATATGCTGTGGAGTATGACTATATACCTGCAACACAGCTCCAAACATCACTCGAAACGAAAGAAATTGAATATTTATTTAGCGCCGGACAAATTAATGGGACTACTGGTTATGAAGAAGCAGCAGCACAAGGATTAGTTGCAGGAGTCAATGCGACAAGAAAACTAAACAAAAAAGATCCAATGATCTTCACTAGAGAAAGCAGTTATATAGGAACAATGATCAATGATTTAATTACCAAAGATCTCAAAGAACCATACAGAGTTCTAACTAGCAGGAGTGAATATAGGTTAACTCTTAGAGGAGATAATGCGGATAGGAGATTAACACCATTAGGTTATCAAATAGGACTAATTAATGAGAAAAGATGGTCTGCCTATCAAGAAAAAATGAAACTCCTCGAGGAAGAGAAATTTAGATTAAATAATACTCGTTTAAAAAATACCGATGATATATCAAAAAAAATAGAATTAGAAACAGGATCAAAGATCAAGGGCTCAACAACTTTGAAAGAACTTTTAAAAAGACCAAACTTTCATTATTCAGATTTAATTAAATATAATTTGAATGAAAAAAATCTAGGTTCTTCAATACAGGAAGGTGTTGAAATAGATATTAAATACGAGGGTTACCTTAAAAGGCAAAAAAACAACATTGAACAAATAAATCGTCAAAGCTGTAAATCTCTGCCTCAAGAAATAAATTATGAAAAGATAGATACATTATCTTTAGAAGCTAGAGAAAATTTAAATAAGATAAAGCCAAAAAATTTTGGTGATGCTTCAAAAATTCCTGGAGTAAGCAAAGCTGATTTAACTGCATTACTTGTTTGGCTAAAAATAAGAGAAATAAAAAAAGAAAAGGCAAATATTTTTGTCAAAAAAAAGTTATCATCTTAAAAGCATTCCGTCTTAGCACTGAATAATAAACTTTTTAACTCACCAAAAATTTTATGGGAAGAAAAAGCCTCTACTTTTTTAGTGAAAAATTCATTACCAAAAATATCTGGTCCATGGAAATTAATGCTGCTTGGGGATGGAAGTCCAACTAGACATTTACAGCTTTTAACTAATCAAGAGACAAAAATTAAATTAATTTCAATGCGAATTGATCCTCTGTTCATTGAAGAAGGTCCTAAAGAATTAAATCAATTAAATGGACCTTTAATTAGAAGACAAGTATGGATTAAAAACAATAATAAAAACCTAGCATGGGCTGAAAGTTGGTGGAATGCAGAACAAGCTAATGAAAATTTAAAAGCCAAAGAAGAACCAATTTGGAAGAATTTGACACAAGACAGATCAGAATTGTTTAGAGAAGTTGACCGAATTTCACTTGTTAATTCAAATTGGTTAGAGGATCAATTTTGTTTTAAAGGTCCATTCTGGTCAAGAAATTATAGATTTTTTCGAGACAAAAAGCCCCTAACAATTATTAGAGAAGTATTCAATCCACATTTAGAAAGTTTATTAGGCTATTCAGGAATTAAAGAATTTAAGAAACTATACTCTTCTTCTTCTTGATCTGGGAAGATTTCTTGATTTTGATTGAACTTGTTGGTTTGATTGATCTCTCGAAGTATTATTCTCTTTTTCTGAAGCTCTTTGCCATCTTTCAACTTTGAAATCCATTTCATCTGGCCAATCCTCGTCCTTGCTCTCTTTCACATAAGGTAATTTCTTTTGCTCAGTTATATGTAAATTTTTTGGTTGCCTTAAAGATATTGCTTCTAAAGGTCTTTTTGAGTACTTTTTAGAAGATTCATAAGAATTTGATTCTCTGGAAAATGTCTTAATATCACTGTTATCATCGTAAAAATTCTCATCATTCCAATCATCATTATCTTCATCAAAAAATAAATCCACTTTTTCAGATACCCATCTTCCTACTTTTTTAACACTCTTACTTGTTATTCCTTGAAAATCTGAGTTCCTTCTTTTTCCTGGCCTAGCACCAGATACTCCATCAACAAATTGTCTTCCAGTTTCGAAAATTTTATCAACCTGTTTATCAACAATATTTTTATCAAAACTATTTCTAAGATTTCTAATTCTGCTTGAATCCATAAATTATTATGCTTTTTAAAATATAAATTACATTAAAACAATAAATAATTCCAAATTTAGAAACAAAAACACATCTTATATTTTTAATCAAACAAAATTAAACACTTTTTATTCCATGATCCATTAAAGAAATTTACACAACATTTTTTACAGGCAATATTCTTTATTCTTTTTCTGTAGAAAAATTTCTCACCACAATTTTGGCAAGTTCCTATGTATTTTAATTCTCTCCTTTCAATAGGAAATGAGTGCCGCACAGAGATTTGAAAATCCTTCTCTTTCTCATTAATTTCACGCATCTTTTCTAAGAAATTTGGACCATGTATCTCATTTTTTTTTAATATCCTATCTACCCATGCATGAATCATTTCATGGCATAAAGTACTGTTTATTTCACTAGTAGATAATTTACTCAGAATAGGTTTCGATAAGATAATTTCAGAATCTAAAAAACCATTAATTCGTTTTCTTTTATAAAAACCAGCAGTAGTTTTTAATCTATTATCACTCCATCTAACTTTTACTAAAGGTTGATTATTAACCGCTAGAGAATTTTCAAAATATTGACTATTAAATTTATGAAATAAAGGTAAAAGAGGAATTACAGGCATTATGGATTAAAATTAGTTTTATTTTGACAAAAAAAGCCATCAAAAACGATTTCTTTTCTTAAAGTAATAAAAAACTCAAATCAACATGGATGCAACACTAGTTAAAGATATCGGAATTAAAGCATTATTAGTTGGTGGAGCTGTACTAGTTTCTTTTTGGACTTTTAATGCAGTCAAATTAGTTATTAGCGCCAGAGGAATTAATCCATTAGTAAGAAAGTTTTTTGATCAGATAGCTGCTGGCAGAATTGATGCAGCTTATGGTTTGACTACAAAAACTTATAAGACTCATGTAAAGCGCCAAGACTTTCTTAAATTTTTAGCTAGTTTAAACCTCAATAAATACAGAAATTTAAAATCAGGAAGACCTAGAGTCCAAGAAGATCAAATCATAATAACTTTGAACTTAAAATCAGAAGATAAACAAGATGAGCTGCCACTAGATTTTACTTTTTCAAAAACTGACAATGATTGGAAAATAGACAGAATAGCTAAAGTGAATTAATAATTTCTTGTGAGGCAAAAAGAATTGTTTAAAGAAGAGATAATATATCAGTTAGAAATACACCCAAGTAGATTAGATAAAGAAAAAATAATCTCAGAAGCAATGGAACAAGGTCTAGATGATTTTTTTGAAGGAATCCGTATGGCACTTGATCCATTGGTAACTTTTGGTGTAAAAATTGTTCCTGAAAAAAAGAGTGAAAAAAGTCAAAATTTTTTATGGAAAGATTTTAGGGAATTAGCAAATAAGCTTATCCAAAGAGAACTTACTGGCTATGCTGCTCGTGATGCAATTCTTACGGCTATGGAATCTTCCACAAAAGAAGAGTGGAATGGATTTTACAGACGAGTTTTAATTAAAGATCTTAGATGCGGTGTATCTGAAAAAACAATAAACAAGATAGCCAAGAAATTTCCCAAATATGCGATTCCTATTTTCTCTTGTCCTTTGGCTCATGACAGTGCAAATCATGAAAAAAAAATGATAGGAAAAAAGCAAATCGAAATCAAATTAGATGGTGTGCGCGTCTTAACTATTATTAGACAAAATAAAGTAGAGATGTTTTCTCGTAATGGGAAACAATTCCATAATTTTGGTCATATTATCTCAGAAATAGAAAACGTCTTAAAAGAAGATCCTGTACCTCATGACTTAGTCCTAGATGGTGAAGTAATGAGCGCTAACTTTCAGGATTTAATGAAACAGGTTCATAGAAAAGATGGCAAACAAACAAAAGACGCAGTTCTACACCTATTTGACTTATGTCCCCTTGAAAACTTCCAAAAAGGGGGATGGAACACTAGTCAAACAGAAAGAAGTTTATTAGTAAAAGAATGGGTAGCAAAACATTCTATGCTTCTAAGACATATAAAAACACTTGAATGGGAAAATGTAGATCTCGACACTATTGAGGGACAGAAAAGATTTGTAGAGCTGAATAAATCTGCCGTGGAAGGTGGATATGAAGGAGTAATGATTAAAGATCCTGATGCTATTTATGAATGTAAAAGAACACACAGTTGGTTAAAAGCAAAACCTTTCATTGAAGTCACTTTAAAGGTTGTATCGGTTGAGGAAGGCACAGGACGCAATAAAGGTAGACTAGGAGCTGTCCTAGTAGAAGGAGAAGATGATGGGCATGAATACAGTCTTAGTTGTGGAAGCGGATTTAGTGATATCCAACGTGAAGAATATTGGTCAAAACGGCATCAACTTATTGGTCAACTTGTAGAAATCAGAGCTGATGCTAAAACAAAATCCAAGGATGCGGTGGCTTTTAGTCTTAGATTTCCTAGATTCAAATGCTTTAGAGGATTTAAAGCTGGAGAAAAAGTTTAAATTTTAAAAATAATATTCAACAAAGTAGTCAATGAAAAATGTGGTTTTTAAGCAAAAAAACTAAGAATCTTGGCTATAAAATAAAAGAATAATTATCATTACTTTTTAAGAGACTTATGACTAAGAAAACAGTTTTCAACTTCATAAAAACACCTTGTGGACAGGCAAAATATATCGAATTAGAAGCCAACAAAACTTTACTAGGTAAATTTAGGCTTTTGTGGTTTATCTTAATTGCATCTATTAGAGATTGGAAGTTTAAAGAGTAAATTCTTAGGAGTTTTCAAAATATTCTCTGGAGTATTTAGCTGAGAAATATACAACTAAAAAAGTTGAAATAATTCCAATGATAGTCATATATAAATTATTTGGTGATTGCACATTTTTTAACTCCTGAATACTTTTTGCCAAACTACCTATTGAGCAATAAAGAAAAGTTCCTGGAATTATTCCAAGAAGACCAAGAGCGAAATCTCTAAATTTAACATTATTCAAACCATAAAAATAATTAAGAATACTGAAGGGAAATATCGGCGATAATCTCGCTAAAAAAATTAATTTAAGTCCGCCTTTTTCTACTACTTTTTCCATAATACTTAATTTTGGATAACGTCTAAAAAGATTTTTTAGCTTTTTTGCAAAAAAACTTTTTGATACAAGAAACGCAACTGATGCTCCTATAGAAGCGGAAATGAAAACGATAATTGATCCTAAATATGAACCATATAAAAAACCTGATAATAAAGATAACCAAGAAGCTGGAAGTATTAATAAAACAATTAAAATATAAATGCAAACAAACGAAAAGATCCCAATTCCAGTATTAAAAAAAAAAGACAAATTATAAATATTTTCAAGAAATATATTCATCTTCAATTCAAAAGTTCGAGTTTTTTAGTAATTCTCTCCATTTGTCCCGAACCCTCGTTTAATTTAAATCTACATTCATCAACAATATCTTTTGGAGCCTTATCCACAAAATTTTTATTAGATAATCTCTTATTTAAATTATCTAATTCAATTGTCACCTTTTTTAAATCCTTATTTAATCTTTCCTTTAATGCTTCTATATTTACAAAATCCTGAAAAGGTAAGTAAACCTCTAAATCACTAATTATCCCAGAAAAAGATTTAGCAAACTCTTTTTTATCAACAGCATTAGGTTTAAAAATAAATACTTCAGAAGATTTAGTTAAGGTTTGAATATCATCAATTAAAATTTTTAAAAAATCAATCAATTCATCATTGTCTGAAATTAAGTAAACAGGAACTTTGTCTGATGGCTTGAGGCCTAATTCAGCTCTCAAATTTCTAATCAATCTAATAATTTCAAAGAGTTGCTGAAAGGAATTATCAAGCTTATTATCAACAAATTTATTTTCTTGAATTGGCCATTTTTGAAGAGATAATAATTCATTATCTGGTTTAAGTTGCAGTGCATGCCAAAGTTCTTCAGTAATGTGCGGCATAAAAGGATGAATCATCACCAAAATATCATTGAGGACTTTTATTAAAACCTTTTCTGATATTTGTCTATTATCAGTCTCTTTATTATTAAACCTTTGTTTAGCAAATTCTACATACCAGTCACAAAAATCATTCCACGTAAATTCATATAGAAGTTTCGCAGATTCTCCCAATTTATATTCTTTCAACAAAGCAGTGACCTTTGTATTTACCTTATTCAGTTTAGATAAAATCCACTTATCACATAACTCTAAAGAAGTTTCATCACTGTCATTAAGCGAATAATTATTGTTAGAAGTTTTATTAATTAATACAAATTTAGTTGCATTCCATAATTTATTCGCAAAATTTCTTGAAGCTTCAACAGTTGAAGATGTATCTTTTTTTCGATCAAAATCAAGCCGAATATCTTGTCCAGCGCCTGCAACTTCTCGAATCAACGCAAATCGCAAAGCATCAGAGCCATATTTATCAATTAATAGTATTGGATCAATACCATTACCTGAACTTTTACTCATTTTTTTATTATTTTCATCTCGTACTAGACCATGAATATACACATCCTTAAAAGGAATATTATTAGTAAAAGTATTCCCCATCATTGTCATTCTCGCCACCCAGAAGAAAATAATATCGAAACCAGTAATAAGAACACTATTTGGATACCATTTTTTAAAATCCGGATCATTTATATTTGGCCAACCAAGGGTTGAAAAAGGCCATAAACCACTTGAAAACCAAGTATCCAAAACATCTTTATCACGAACCAATTTAATATTTAATCCAAATTTTTTATTAGCTTTGATTAAAGCATCCTCTTCATTTCTTGCAACGACAAATGGAGTATTTTGTTCTATTGAGTCTTGAGAGTCATCTAAAACGTACCATGCTGGTATTTGGTGCCCCCACCATAATTGCCTACTGATACACCAATCGTTAATATTCTCTAACCAATCCTTATAAACTTTCTCCCAGCGTGGAGGAATAAACGATGGTTTTTTAGAATCAATTTCATTAAGACATCCTTGAGATATGGCATCCATTTTCAAAAACCATTGTGTTGACAATAAAGGTTCAATTGGCACCTTGCCTCTATCAGAAAAAGGAACAGTATGTTTATAATCCTCAATCTTTGTCAAAAGACCTAAGTTATCCAATTCCTTGATAATTTTCTTTCTAGCCTCATATCTATCTAAGTTTTGAAATTTGCCTGCATTAATATTTAAAGTTCCATCTTTATTCATTACATTAATCTGTTTTAAATTATGCCTTTTTCCTATTGCAAAATCATTTGGATCATGGGCTGGAGTAACCTTGACACATCCCGTTCCAAAATCTTTATCAACGTGTGAATCAGCGATAATAGGTATTTCTCTATCAACGAAAGGGACTTTTACTTTGACACCAATAAATTCTTTATATCTATCATCATCAGGGTTAACTGCAACAGCAGTATCACCCAAAAGAGTTTCTGGCCTTGTTGTTGCAACTTCTAAGTACTCATCTAATGGTTTCCCACTTTCAGAAATTAAAGGGTATTTAAAGTGCCATAAATGACCGTTTATTTCTTGCATTTCAACTTCAAGATCACTTACGGCAGATTGAGATTCAGGACACCAATTAACTAAATATTCACCTCTATAAATTAAATTCTTTTTATAAAGGATATTGAAAGCCTCAACAACTGCCTCATTTAATTTTTGATCCAGAGTAAATCTTTCTCTAGTCCAGTCAACTGAATATCCTATCCTCTTCAATTGAGAAACTATTCTGCCACCACTTTGTTTTTTCCAGTTCCATGCTCTTTTAAGAAATTCATCTCTTCCAATATCCTCGCTTGTTTTACCTTCACTTTTTAATTTTTTTTCGAGAATAGTTTGAACAGCTATTGAAGCATGATCAGTTCCTGGCAAACATAAAACATTCTTCCCTAAAAGTCTTTGAAAACGTACTACAACATCTATCAAAGCTGTATTAAATGCATGTCCCATATGCAATGATCCAGTTACATTTGGTGGCGGAATAACAATACAAAAGGGCTCCCCATCATCCTCTGGATTAGGACTAAAGGCCTTTAAACTTTCCCATTTTTCTTGCCACTTTTTCTCTACTTCAAAAGGTGAATAATTTTTTAAAGATAATTGATCATTCATCTCTGTCATATGCAAATTCTATTTCGAGAAACTTTTTATTTATTTTATCTTGATAGCAGCCAATTAATGAAAATAATATTAGTTTGGAAAAATAATAAATGGGCGATCCAGGGTTCGAACCAGGGACATCCTGCTTGTAAGGCAGGCGCTCTACCGCTGAGCTAATCGCCCTATAATAAATCATTCTAATAGATGAAGTTGAAATATTTATACAAACTATTTAAATATTTCATGATTGAGGCAAAATTGAATTAATAAAATATATCCTATGTCTTCAAACGATAGATATAACCTTCAAAAGAATTCAGATTTAGAGACTTTAGATAGCTTTAAAATTTTAATATCTAATATCAAGTCATTAAAAGATAAAACTTGGGGATGCCCTTGGCAAAAAATACAGTCTCATAAATCGTTGATCCCATTTTTACATGAAGAAAGTAGTGAATTTATAGATGCGATATACGAAAAAAAGGCTGAAGACATATGTGAAGAGTTAGGAGATCTTTTATTACAAGTAATGCTGCATGCTGAAATCGGTTACGAAAAAAAAGAATTTGAACTAAATGATGTTATAAAAAATCTAAACCAGAAAATTATTAATAGACATCCATATATTTTCAAAAAAAAAGAAAAAGTATCTATAAAAAGATCACAACAGATTTGGGAAAATATTAAAAATTCAGGAAAAGAAGCATCTCATGTGGAATCATCAATTAGTAAAAATTTAAATTTGAAGATCAAAAATTTACCACCAACGGTTGCAACCGATAAAATCACAAATGTTGTTAAAGAATATGGTTTTAAATGGGAGAGTACCGATCAGATTTTTGAAAAGTTAGAAGAAGAAATTAATGAATTAAAGGAAGCAATTAAAAGTAAAAATGATTCAGAGATAAAAAATGAATTTGGGGATATTTACTTTACCCTTCTTAATCTCTCAAACTTTTTAAAGATCAATCCTGAATCAGCTCTTCAAAAAACTAATAAAAAATTTTTAGACAGATTTTCAATCATTGAACATCATGCAGGAGATAATATTAAAAAACAAACATCTAAAGATTTTCAAAGGCTTTGGCAAATAGCCAAGCAAAAACTTAAAAGAAAAAATTCATAAAAAGCAAATGACTCAAGTTTCAACATGGATAGATGAATATCATAAAGGCTCAAGATTCGGTCTAAATGGAGAAATTATAATAAAACAAAAATCAAAATATCAAGAAATTCTCGTTATTGAAAATGAATATTATGGCAGAGCTTTAATGCTAGATGGTTGTTGGATGACATCATTAAAAGACGAGAAATATTATCATGAGTGTCTTGTGCATCCTGCATTAAGCAGAATTGACGAAAAATCTAATGTATTAATTATTGGTGGAGGAGACGGTGGTACTGCAAGAGAATGCGTTAAATATTCTCAAATATCAAAAATTGATCTGGTAGAGATTGATGAGGAGGTAATCAAAATATCTAAAAAATTTTTAAAAGAAATTGGAGGCTCAGCATGGAATGACAAAAGATTAAAGATTCACATTGATGATGGTGTCGAATGGGTAAAAAAAACAAGAGATAATTTTTACGACGTCATATTTATAGATTGCTCAGATCCCTCAGAATTTTCAAATTTATTATTTTCAGATTCATTTTATAGAGAATGCAAAAGAATTCTTACAAAAAATGGTATCTTAGCAACGCAAAGCGAATCACCTGAATCCTTCAAAAATATTCACATAGGTATTTTGAAAACCTTGAAAAAAATCTTTAGAATCTCTGAAACTATGTATTCTTTTGTACCTATATATCCAAGCGGTATTTGGAGTTGGACATTCGCTTCTGAAAAAGTTCTAAATTTATCAAAGCAAAATTGTAATGAAGCACTGAAAATAGAAAAAAGTTGTGAAATTTGGAATTTAAATTTTCAAAATGCAGCATTCAAAATGATGCCAAATAAAATTGTAAAAGAACTCAATTCATAGAATGATAAAAAATTTATTTGATATCGAAAATGCGATTTTTATGGGAGCAAAAAGAAGCCCTGATAATTGCGCAATTGGTATATTTGGAGTCAATTATGATGGGACATGTTCTTTCAAACCAGGAGCTAGATTTGGTCCTGAAGCGATAAGACAAGTCAGTTCTTGTTTAGAAACATATTGTCCAAAACTAAATAAAGACTTAGAGGATATTATGTATGTTGATTTTGGGTCAATACTAATTGATAAAAATGACTCAAAATCCGTTATTGAATCAGTCAAATCAGCAACAAATTTTTTAATTAATAAACGCCTTAGTCCTATTATGATTGGAGGCGAACACTCTATTACCAGAGGTGCTATTGAAGCATTAGTAAAAAAATATCCTGATTTAGTATTGGTTCAACTTGATGCTCATGCAGATTTAAGAGAATCATATCTAGGAAATAAACATAGTCATGCTTGTGCCATGAAAAGATGCTTAGAGGTGCTACCTGAAAAGAAAATATTGCAAGTAGGAATAAGAAGCGGGACTAAAGAAGAATTTAAAATTATGCATAAAAACAATCAATTAGTTAACTTTTCTCCAAGCGGAAATACACAAGAGTTGAAGCAAGCTCTTCTACCATATTCTAAGTCTCCAATCTATTTAACAATAGATTTAGATTGGTTTGATCCCAGTTTATTAGCAGGTACGGGAACTCCAGAACCGGGAGGATTTTTTTGGAATGATTTTGAAGAAATCCTGAAAACGTTAAAAGACTTTAGAATTGTTGCTTCAGATATTGTGGAATTATCTCCAGAAATTGATAAAAGCGGAGTTAGTAGCATAGTTGCAGCAAAAGTACTTAGAAGCTTAATTTTGTCATTAGAAAATATGCAATAAAAAATTTCTAAACTAAAGTGTAAAAATACTTAGCACAAACAAAATATTTCATGGATTTGCTTAAAAGTCCTCTCTATTCAAAATATGTTCAATCCAATGCAAAATTAGTGGATTTTGCAGGTTGGGAAATGCCCATATCATTTTCAGGATTAATCAAAGAGCATGAATCAGTTAGATCTTCCGCAGGATTATTTGATATTTCTCACATGGGTGTAATCTCTATTAAGGGAATCAACCCAAAGGATTATATCCAAAACCTTTTTCCTACTAATTTATACTCCTTTTCTGAAGGCCAGGGGCTTTATACAGTAATGCTCAATGAAAAAGGGGGAATAATAGATGACTTGATAATTTATGACCTTGGTATACAAGAAAATGACATATCAGAATTATTGTTAATAGTTAATGCAAGTAGATATGAGGAAGATTTTCAGTGGATAAAAAATAATCTAGATAAATATGAAATTTCGATAACAAACTTTAAAAAAGACAAAGTACTTTTAGCACTACAGGGAAAAAACTCATTCGATTTATTTGAAGAATGGATTGAATCTTCGATCTCACATATCCCTAACTTTGGATGCGAATATAAAATTTTTGAACATATTTCGCCTAAAGAAAAAATTTTCTTTTCAAAGACAGGGTATACGGGAGAAAATGGTCTAGAAATACTTTTATCTAAAAAAGCAGCAATTAATTTATGGGATTTCTCAATTTCCAAAAATGTTGCACCGTGTGGTTTAGGAGCTAGAGATACTCTTAGACTTGAAGCCGGCATGCATCTTTATGGTCAAGACATAAATGAAGAAACTTCTCCATATGAAGCAGGCTTAGGCTGGCTAGTACATCTAGAAAATAATCACGAATTCTTTGGAAGAAGATTTCTTGAAGAGCAGTCAAGATTAGGTATTCAAAAAAAGTTAGTTGGTCTCTCTATAAAAGGTAAAGCAATAGGAAGAAAAGGTTGCGCAGTTCTTAAAGGTGAAGAAAATATTGGGACTATCACAAGCGGCAGTTGGTCTCCAACTAAACAACAAGCTATAGCTTTTGCATACATCAATACTTCACATGCCTTAATAAATAATGAAGTTCAAATATTAATAAGAGGCAAAAAATTTAAAGGGGTAATAACAAAGAGAGCATTTTATAAAAAAAATTATTAACTAAATTTACCCTTAAAGAATTATTATAAGTTATTGATAAATAAATCATACTTAGATGAGAAACAAAATTTGCAAAGAACTCAATAATACAGATATTGGTAAATTAGTTAATTTATGCGGATGGGTAGATAGAAGAAGAGATCATGGTGGTGTAATTTTTATTGATTTAAGAGACCATAGTGGATTTCTACAAATAACAATTAACCCCGATGATGGTGCAGATCTATTTAAACAGGCAGAAACTCTAAGAAATGAAACAGTAATAATGGTTAGCGGAATTATTAATGAAAGGCCCAAAGATTCCATAAATGCAAATTTAAGTACTGGAGAGCTAGAGCTTAAGGTTAAAGATTTGCGAGTTCTCAACCAAATTAAAAACAACTTACCTTTTCCAGTGTCTATACATGATTATGAAAATACAAAAGAGGAACTCAGATTAAAATATAGATACCTTGATTTAAGAAGGGGAAAATTACTAGAAAATTTAAAAACAAGACATAAGATTATTAAAGTTGCTAGAGAATTTCTTGATAATTTTGGATTTACAGAAGTAGAGACCCCGTTACTTACAAAGTCAACTCCTGAAGGAGCTCGCGATTTTCTTGTTCCTGCACGTCTTGCAAATGGAGAATTTTTTGCTTTACCTCAATCCCCACAACTATTTAAACAACTTTTAATGGTTGGGGGCTTAGATAAGTATTATCAAATCGCAAAATGTTTCCGTGATGAAGACTTAAGGGCAGATAGACAGCCAGAGTTTACTCAATTAGATATTGAGATGAGCTTTATTAGTGAAGAAGAAATAATTTCTTTTAATGAAAGTCTCATAAAAAAAATATGGAAAGAAGTGTTAAATATTAATTTTAATAATGCTTTTCCAAGAATGTCATGGCAGGCAGCAATGGATAATTACGGCACTGATAGACCAGATACTAGATATCAAATGTTATTAAAAGATTTAGGAGAAGTATTAGGTGATATTGGATTTAATATTTTCACCAAGGCAATTAAGTCTGGAGGTTATATAAAATCCATAACAGTCAAAGGAGGCAATTCAAGTATTAGCAACGTAAGAATTAAACCAGGAGGTGACATCTTCCAAGTAGCTCAAGATGCAGGGGCTGGTGGTTTGGCCTTTATAAGGGTCAAAGGAGATGAGCTTGAGACTATTGGGGCAATTAAAAATAATTTAAGCGAAGAGCATATAGCTGATATTTTAAAAATCACAGAAGCAAAAGATGGAGACTTAATCCTCTTAGGAGCTGGAGATAAACAAATTGTCAATCAGTCATTAGATAGGGTTAGACAATATATCGCAAAAGACTTAAATCTTATTGATAAAAGTAAATGGAATTTCTTATGGGTAACTGACTTCCCGATGTTTGAGAGAAATGAAGATGAAAATAGATATGAAGCTTTACATCATCCTTTTTGTTCTCCAAAAAATATAAGATTTAAAGATTCTGAAAACTTGAAAAAAGAAATTGTGAGCTCTACAGCAAATGCTTATGACTTAGTTCTCAATGGATTGGAGTTAGGAGGTGGCTCTTTACGAATACATGAAGCGAACTTACAAAGAGTGGTTCTGAAAACAGTTGGACTTACTGATAAAGAGATTGATGAAAAATTTGGATTTTTAATAGAAGCCTTAGAAATGGGTGCTCCTCCTCATGGTGGAATAGCGTTTGGATTGGATCGTATTACCATGCTGATCATTGGTGCAGATTCAATCAGAGAAACCATTGCTTTTCCAAAAAATCAACAAGCAAAATGTCTTCTCACAAATGCACCTTCAAATGTCTCTGAATCACAATTAAAAGAATTAAATATTGAAATAACAATTGATGAATAAGAATAAATATGGATGTTCTAAAAATTTTTTGTTTAAATAAAATATAAGGAGGCTGTGCTTAATTAAAAATATTTAATGTCAAAATTTGTATTTGTCACCGGAGGAGTAGTTTCTAGCATTGGTAAAGGAATTGTAGCTGCAAGCTTAGGAAGATTATTAAAGTCTAGAGGATATAGTGTTTCAATATTAAAACTAGATCCATATCTAAATGTTGATCCAGGAACAATGAGCCCTTTCCAACATGGAGAAGTATTTGTGACCGAAGATGGGGCTGAAACCGATCTAGATTTAGGTCACTATGAAAGATTTACTGATACTGCGATGACTAGGTTAAATAGTGTGACTACGGGATCTATCTATCAAGCAGTTATCAATAAAGAAAGAAGAGGTAGTTATGACGGAGGAACTGTGCAAGTAATACCTCACATAACGGGAGAAATAAGAGAAAGAATACATAGAGTAGCCGCCAACAGTAATGCTGATATTATAATTACTGAAATTGGTGGAACAGTTGGTGATATTGAATCTCTACCTTTTTTAGAGGCAATAAGAGAATTCAAAAATGATGTCAATAGGAACGATGTTGCATACATACACGTAACATTACTTCCTTACATCAAAACCTCTGGCGAAATAAAAACTAAACCAACACAACATTCAGTCAAAGAATTAAGATCAATTGGAATTCAGCCAGATTTACTTGTATGCCGAAGTGATAAATCTATCAATGAAGCTCTTAAAAAGAAGCTTAGTGGTTTTTGCGGTGTCAGTATCAACTCTGTAATTGAAGCTTTAGACGCAGACAGTATTTATTCTGTACCTCTTTCATTAAAAAAAGAAGGTTTATGCAAAGAAACACTGAAGTATTTAGACCTTGAAGATAAAAAATGTGATTTGAAAAATTGGGAGCAACTTATACACAACTTAAGAAATCCTGGAGCTCCAATCAAAGTTGCTTTAGTAGGTAAATACATTGAACTTGGAGATGCATATTTATCCGTTGTTGAAGCTTTAAGACATGCATGCATTGAACAAAAGGCTTTATTAGATTTAAATTGGGTTAGTGCTGAAATGATAGAAAAAAATTCAGCAGAAACTTACTTAAATAAAGTTGATGCAATTGTGGTACCAGGGGGATTTGGCAATAGAGGAGTCAATGGAAAAATTTCGGCTATAAAATTCGCAAGAGAAAATAAAATTCCCTTTTTAGGTTTGTGCCTTGGTATGCAATGTGCAGTTATAGAATGGGCCAGGAATGTAGCTAATCTTCCAGATGCATCAAGTTCAGAACTAGACCCAAACACTCCCAATCCAGTGATACATTTATTACCAGAACAGGAAGATGTAGTTGATTTAGGTGGGACAATGAGACTTGGAGTTTATCCATGTAGATTGACCAAAAATACAACTGGAAAAAACTTATATAATGAGGATGTTATTTATGAGAGACATCGACATAGATACGAATTTAATAATTACTACAAACAAAGTTTTTTAGATTCTGGATACAAAATTAGTGGTACATCACCAGATGGCAGATTAGTTGAGTTAATTGAGTTAGAAAGTCATCCATACTTCTTAGCATGTCAATATCATCCTGAGTTTTTATCACGACCCGGCAAACCACATCCTTTATTTAAAGGTTTAATAAAAGCCTCTCAAGATAAGTTAACTCAATCAAATTAATATTCTTTATTTTTTTGAATGAAAATGACAAATTTTTTACCCTTGGTCGAACAATTTCATTCATTACAAGGTGAAGGTTATCACGCTGGAAAAAGTGCTTTTTTTGTAAGATTAGCGGGATGTAAAGTTGGATGTTCGTGGTGCGATACCAAGAATTCATGGGACGAGAAAAAACACCCTTCTATATCAATTGAAAAAATCATAGATCGAATAAAAATTGCCAGAGAAAAAGGAGCATCTTTTTGCGTTATCACAGGTGGAGAGCCTTTACAACATAACTTGGATAATTTTTGCAAAGCCATAAAAAAAATGACGATGGGAGAAGAACAAAAGCCAATGAAAATTCATATTGAGACAAGTGGAGTTAATTCGATATCAGGAAGCTATGACTGGATTACTTTATCTCCTAAAAGACACTCACCTCCAAAAAATTATTTTTTAAAAAACTGTAACGAAATCAAAATAATCATAAATGAAATAGAAGATATTGAATTTGCTATTCAGATACAAAAAGAAACTTTAAAACAATATCAACTCTCTAAAAGCGAAGATGGCTTAAAAAAAGAAGATAAAATTTTTTATTTACAGCCAGCATGGAACAATTCGAATGGTTTTTCTCTTGCTATTGATTTCGTAAAAAATAATCCAGATTGGAAATTGAGCCTTCAAACTCACAAATACTTAAAAATTAATTGATATTATATGACTCTTAAAAATAAATCGATAGTAGTTTTATTATCTGGAGGTTTAGATTCTTCTACGGTTACTGGTATCGCAAAAAAATCCGAAGCTAAAATTTTTGGCCTTTCATTTGACTACGGTCAACGTCATAAAAAAGAATTAAATTCTGCATCAATAATTGCAAAACACTTTGATATCGAAGAATTTAAAATTATTAAGCTTGACTTATCTTTATGGGGAGGCTCGTCATTAACTGATACTCAAAAAAATATTCCGAAAGAAGGAGTACAAACTGATAAAATTCCTAATACTTATGTTCCTGGGAGAAATACTATATTTATTTCCGTTGCACTAAGTTATGCCGAAGCAATAGATGCTGATTTTATAGGATTAGGAGTTAACGCACTAGATTATTCTGGTTATCCAGATTGCAGACCTGACTACATTAAAAAATTTCAAGAATTAGCAGATTTAGCCAATAAAAGAGGAAGAGAAAATAATCCAATAAAACTTTGGACGCCACTAATAGATTTAAATAAAGAGGAAATTATTAAATTAGCTTTTGCTAATCATGTGCCTTTAGATAAAACATGGAGTTGTTATTCGGGTAATTCAAAACCATGCGGTAAGTGTGATAGCTGCAGAATTAGAAATGCCGCTTATGAAAAATGGCTCAATAAAAATAATCAAAAATGAAAATAAAAAAAATAATTCTAGAAAAATGGATAGATCCAGCACTTATTACGCATGATCT
The DNA here is from genome assembly GCA_902539115.1 of uncultured Prochlorococcus sp. Taxonomy (GTDB): domain Bacteria; phylum Cyanobacteriota; class Cyanobacteriia; order PCC-6307; family Cyanobiaceae; genus Prochlorococcus_A. The sequence continues at coordinate 50,702 of CACBHP010000003.1, forward strand.
AACAAAAAAATTCGGAGATAAAGGATTAGCTTGGCTAGACAGTGATGGCAAAGAAAATGGGAAATGGTCAATAATAGGAATTAAACCTAAAAAAATAATCCAATCAAGAGATATCAATAACTTAGACAAAACTAATAATCCATTTGATAATTTAAAAAATATTGAAAAAGGATTTTGGATCGGATGGTTAAGTTATGAAGCTGGAGTTTTCATAGAACCAAAAAACCCATGGAGAAAATCTAATATGGCAACTTTATGGATTGCATCATATGATCCAATCATTAAATGTAATCTAATAAAAAAAGAAATAATTATCGAAGGCACAAACTCATCTGAACTAATAAATTATAAAAACATAATCAATAATATAAAAAATATTGAAGAAGAAAATATTATTAAAACAAATTTAAATTTTGATTTTTCAAAAATAAATTTGGACAAAATGGCTGAAAAATTTCAGAAAAATATTTTAAAATTGAAAAAATTAATTTCCCTAGGGGATATATTTCAAGCAAACCTAACAACTAAATGCGAAATTGAATCTTCCAAAAACTATAATCCTCTAGATATTTATTTGAAAATAAGAAGGAAATTAAGAGCTCCCTTTGGAGGAATTATAATAAATAATGATAATCATAAAGAGGCTGTATTATCTACCTCGCCAGAAAGATTTATAAAAATAGATAATAAAAATTTTGTAGAATCAAGACCTATCAAAGGAACTAGATCCAGAGATAAAGATTTAAATCAAGACGCACTTAATGCTATCGATTTAATAACGAACGAAAAAGATAGAGCGGAAAATATTATGATTGTTGACCTAATAAGAAATGATTTAAGTAAAGTTTGCGAAACAGGAAGTATCATGGTGCCAGAAATATTAAAACTTGAAAGTTTCTTAAAAGTTCATCATCTAACTTCAGTAATAAGAGGCAAATTAAAAAAAGACAAGAACTGGATTGATTTACTAAAAGCTTGTTGGCCAGGGGGCTCTATAACTGGAGCACCTAAATTAAGATCATGCCAAAGACTTTTTGAATTAGAAGAATGTGAACGCGGACCATACTGTGGCTCATTTTTGAAGCTTGACTGGAATGGAGAGTTTGACAGCAATATACTAATAAGATCATTTTTAATTAAGGACAAAAAAATCAATATATATGCTGGTTGCGGAATAGTTATTGACTCAAACCCTGAAGAGGAAACTAATGAACTAAAGTGGAAACTTTTACCATTAATTGATGCACTAAAATGATTGAAACAATAGGCTGGCACAAGGATCAATGGTTAGATATTAATAGAATATTTATTGCTGCAAATAATAGAGGATTAAAATTTGCTGATGGTATATTTGAAACCATTTTGATAAAAGAAAACAAACCTATTCTTTTTGATGAACATCTGAAAAGATTAGAAAAAAGTAGCAAGATTTTAAATATTAATCTCAAAATAAATAAATTAACTTTGAGACAACTTATTCACAATGGAATTAAAAAGTTATCACTTAAAAATGATCAATTTGCTTCAGTAAGAATAAACTATAGTCGAGGAACTAATGAAGGTCGAACACTAATAATTGATAGCACTTCAGAGACAAAAGATTTGGATAATTTATGGCTTGAGTTCTATAGAATCAAACCAAACTTTAATCCGATAAGCGTTTGTATTAGTCAAACGGAAAAAATAAATGAATTCAGTCTTATAAGTAAATGCAAAACATTTTCATATAATCAGGCAATACAAGTTTTGACAGAAGCTAATAAAAAATCATTTAATGATTCTATCCTTTTGAATACGTCAGGTGAACTTTGTTGTGGAAGTACATTTAATCTTCTAATTAAAAGAAATAATCAATGGATAACTCCTAGAAAAGAGAGCGGCTGTTTAGAGGGGATTATGGTTTCTAAAGCTTTAAAATTGAAAATTGTAAAAGAAGAATTAATTCCTCCAGAATTTCAAAATGATGACATAGTAGTTGCAATTAATAGCTTATCTTGCAGACAAATTAATCAAGTTAATGATTTAAAGCTTAAAACTAAATTCGATCCAATTTACTTTTGGGATTTATTATATAGTTGAACTTTATTAATATCTGGTAAATAAACATCAGATACTTTAGTTATATTGTTATTAACCTTAAATTCAACAATTTTTCCAATAATGATAATTGATGGAGCTAAAAATTCTTTATCTTTGATTTTATATGGAAGATTATCTAATTTCTCTATCAAACATTTTTGATTTTTTAAAGTAGCTTCTTGAATAACAGCGCATTTAGTACTCTTATCTAAACCACCTAGAATTAATTCTTCCACAATAAATTCAATATTTTTTATACCCATAAAAATTACTAAGCTATCTGATGATTTAGCTAAATCTCTCCAATTCACTGCCTTTTTTTCCTTATCTACACGCTCATGTCCAGTGACAAAAGTTACGGAACTCGCAGCATCTCTATGGGTTAGTGGAATACCAAAATATGTGGGGGCAGCTATCCCAGAAGTAATACCAGGAACAATTTCAACTGAAATTCCATTTTTTTCTAAAATCGATACCTCTTCACCACCTCTAGAAAAAACGAATGGATCTCCCCCTTTAAGCCTTACGACATTTTTGCCTTCTTTTGCTAATTTCAAAATAAGATCATTAGTTTCAGCCTGAGGTACAGAACACTTCCCAGCTCTTTTGCCTACATGGAAAATTTCTGTATTTTTTCCTGCCTCTTTTGTTATTTCATCTGGGATTAAAGCATCATGAACTAATGCATCACAATTTTTTATGAGGCGTAAAGCTTTAAGAGTCAAAAGCTCAGGGTCACCAGGACCTGCTCCAACAAAATAAACAATCCCGGGCACAATAATCTCCATTAACAAGTATGGTAGTAAAAGTTAATTGCAATGAAGGTAAATATTGTGAAAGAAAGTTTATTAAAACCAGATAAAAAATTTACTCTTCTTAGTGCGTTTATCACTCTTTTAAATGATCGTTTAAGTGAAAGTATACTGCTACCCATATTACCCTCTTTTGTTTTACTTTTTGACTCTAAAGCAAGTACATATGGTTTATTATCGTGCACTTACCAATTAGCTCAATTTACAGCTTCTCCTTTTATAGGACTTATGAGTGATAGATATGGAAGAAGACCTGTGACTCTTTTTTGTATTACTGGTTCAGTAATAGGAATATCAATATTATCTTTTACAGTTCTTTTTAATTGGTCAAATTCAATAGCCACTATTCCGTTATTTTTATTATTTTTAGCGAGACTTATTGACGGTTTAAGTGGGGGGACTGCAGCTACTGCAACAACAATTCTTGCAGATATTTCAAGCCCTGAAAAAAGAGCAAAAACATTTGGTCTTATTGGTGTAGCTTTTGGTTTAAGTTTTTTCTTAGGTAATATTTTTGTTGTAATTTTTGCAAGAAATACAAATAATAATTTTATTATTCCAGTTTTGATAGCCTCAATCATTCCAATAATAAATTTTCTCCTTGTATTTTTTTACTTACCAGAAACCAAGCCTAATAGTGAAATAAATAAATCAAAAACTGCTTTAAAAAACCCTTTAAAAGCTCTATTTACAGTTTTCAAAGAAGAAAAGATTAAAAAATTATCATTAGCTTTTTTTTATTTACTTTATTGCTTTTACTGGATTGACTAATATACTTATATTTTTCCTCCAAGAATCTTTAAACTGGACGACCAAAGCATCAAGCGGAACTCTTGTTGTAGTAGGAATCATTGCGATTATCGTTCAGGGAGGATTAATTGGGCCTCTGGTAAAGCAATTTGGCGAAATGCGATTAACACTTATCGGATCAGGATTTATTCTTGTGGCGTGTGCTCTTTTAATAACTGCTCCAAAAGAAAATGCGACAATTAATATTTATTCAGCTGTTTCATTTTTAGCCGTTGGGGCAGGATTAATTACGCCCACCTTAAGAGCACTAATATCAAAGAAATTAGACGTTGATAAACAAGGCTCAATTCTAAGTAACCTTCAGGGTCTGCAAAGTCTTGGAGGGGTTTTAGGAATTGCAATGGCCGGAAGGGTTTATGATAGTTTTGGCCCTAAATCACCTTTTATAGCTGGTTCCGTTATCTTACTTTTCATGATATACCTTATTGCAGAGGGTAAAAATAATAATTCTTTTAGCAATCAAAATTCAAAAGTATCTTAATGAAAAGCCAGGCTGATGTTTTTATTAATAGAGAATTAAGTTGGATTGAATTCAATAAAAGAGTACTCCTAACTGGTATGGAAAAGGAGTACAAAATCCTCGATAAAGTAAAATTTTGTTCAATTTTTAGTAATAATCTAGATGAATTTTTTATGGTAAGGGTAGCTTCTTTAAAGGCTCAAGTTGAAGCAGGAATTACTAAAAAAAGTATTGATGGATTAACCCCTAAAGAGCAACTAACAAAAATCAACAAAGAAGTAAAAAATTTAACTACTATTCAAGAAAACTATATAAATAATGAATTAATTGATGAATTACAAAAACGAGGTGTAATTTTAAAAAAATATGAGGATCTAAGTGAAAATCAAAAAAATTGGTGTAATAACTTCTTTATTTCATCTATTTTTCCTTTATTAACTCCGTTAGTTGTTGATCCAGCACATCCATTCCCATTCATAAGTAATTTAAGTCTAAATTTAGCAGCTTTAATAAAAGATGGGGAAGATTCTAAAAATCAGTTTGTCAGAATCAAAATACCAACAAAAAATATAAATCGATTTATACAAATTCCTAATGAAATTATTCAACATAGTGATGAAATTTCTCATATTTACATAAGTGTTGAAGATTTAATTGGTAATAATATAAATACTTTATTTAATGGAATGGAATGTATAAATTACTCTTTTTTTAGATTAACAAGAGATGCAGATTTAGAATTAAAAGAACTTGAAGCTGATGATCTTCTTTTAGCAGTCGAACAAAGTTTGCAAAAAAGAAGATTAGGTGGAGACGTAGTTAGATTAGAAGTGAAATCGGATATGCCAGAAAATATTCTTAAATTACTTATTGGAAGTATCTCAATACAAGAAGAATACATATACTTTTGCAAAAGTTTTTTAGGTCTTGACGATTTAAATCAGCTCACAAAAATTAATAGAGATGATTTAAAAGAAAATCTAATAATTGGGAAAACTCACCCACAATTAAAAAAATTTAGATTCGTCTTCAAACAAAAGCCTCAATTCTATTTTTAAGATACTTAGGAAAAACAATATTCTGCTTCATCATCCGTACGACTTATTTAAAACTTCAGTGGAAGAATTTATAAGCAGAGCCGCTGATGATCCACTTGTAATGGCTATAAAAATTACTTTATATCGAGTTTCCGACGATTCTCCTATCATCGCAGCTTTAATGCGAGCTGCAGAGAATGGGAAAGAAGTAATGACTCTTGTTGAACTAAAAGCAAGATTTGATGAAGACAATAATATTCAATGGGCGAAACAACTTGAACAAGCAGGAGTTCATGTTGTCTATGGAATCATAGGATTTAAAACACATACAAAAATGGCATTAATAGTTAGAAAAGAAAAAGGACGATTAAGAAATTATTTTCATATTGGAACAGGAAACTATAATTCTAATACTTCAAGGTTTTATACGGATTTAGGATTACTTTCAACAGATCCTGATATTGCATCAGATTTACTTGAGTTATTTAATTTCTTATCAGGTTTTTCTAAACAAAAAGGTTATCAAAAATTATTAGTTTCTCCCTCATCGATGAGAGATAAGTTTATATTTCTAATTAAGAGAGAAATTAAAAATGCAGAAGAAGGTAAAAAAGCTGAAATAATTGCAAAAATGAATTCTTTAGTAGACCCAGAAATAATTAAACTTCTTTATTTAGCTTCTGACTCAGGTGTAAAAATTAGTCTCATTGTAAGAGGTATTTGTTGCTTATATCCACAAAGAAAAAATTTAAGTGAAAATATTAAAGTCATAAGCATTATTGGGCATTTTCTTGAACACTCAAGAATTTTTTGGTTTTGTAATAACGATGATAATGAAGTTTTTATTGGGAGTGCAGATTGGATGAGAAGAAACCTCGATAGAAGGATAGAGGCTATTGCTCCAATAGAAGATTCTGAATTAAAATCTCAATTAAAAGCTCTTCTGGAAACATATATTAAAGACGATTACTTTTCTTGGATAATGAAAGATGATGGTTCTTATGCAAAATATACAAAAGATTCGGCGAATAATCGTTCACAAACTGATCTCATAGAACAAAAGAATAATATTGATTTTTATAACATTTAAAAAAAATACTTAATATTTTAAAATTTTTTTTATTTTTATAAAAGCGTTTCATATCAATTGATTTGAAGAAATTAAGACAAAAAAAGATTTTTTTGTCTTTAAAGTTTCAACGTAAAAGTAGTTTTTATTTCGATTTCAGTGCTAGCTTTTTAAAAAATCCATTATTTAGGAGGCCAGGGTGATGGGGATCCCTCTGGAATCTGCAAAGAGCTCTTCAGATAATAATTTTGATGAGCCAAGATTACCAAACACTGCGGGAAAGTCTCGCAAATCAAAATCCAGTCTAACTGGAAAACAAAGCCAAAAAAAATCTGGAAGACTCGCTTCAGATTCTATCGGCTATTACTTAAGTAGCATTGGTAGAGTACCTCTTTTGACTCCAGCAGAGGAAATAGAGTTAGCTCATCATGTGCAGAACATGAAGAAGTTGCTACAAATTCCTGAAACTGATAGATCGCAACGAAATCTTTATCAAATTAAAATTGGCAAAAGAGCTAGAGATAGAATGATGGCAGCTAATCTAAGACTAGTTGTTTCCGTTGCAAAAAAATACCAAAACCAAGGGCTTGAATTATTGGACCTTGTCCAGGAAGGCGCTATTGGCCTTGAAAGAGCTGTAGATAAATTTGATCCTGCTATGGGATATAAATTCTCAACTTATGCTTACTGGTGGATTAGACAAGGAATGACAAGAGCTATTGATAACAGTGCAAGAACAATCCGTTTGCCTATTCACATAAGTGAAAAACTATCCAAAATGAGAAGAGTCTCTAGAGAATTGTCACATAAATTTGGTAGACAGCCTAGCAGATTGGAAATGGCAACTGAGATGGGAATTGATCAAAAGGATTTAGAAGATTTAATTTCGCAAAGTGCTCCCTGCGCCTCCCTAGACGCTCATGCGAGGGGCGAAGAAGACAGAAGTACTCTTGGTGAATTAATACCTGATCCAAACGGTGAAGAGCCTATGGAAGGCATGGATAGAACAATTCAGAAAGAGCATTTGGGAACTTGGCTTTCTCAATTAAATGAAAGAGAACAAAAAATCATGAAACTCAGATTTGGCTTAGATGGTGAAGAACCATTAACACTAGCAGAAATAGGGAGACAAATTAACGTTTCACGAGAAAGAGTAAGGCAACTAGAAGCTAAAGCAATATTAAAACTTAGAGTAATGACAACTCATCAAAAAGCAGCTTAAAAAAAATTGATAAAATTTACTGGAATTTTATTATATTTATTTTCAATTTTTTTAATATCAATAGTTTTTAAAAAATATAATGAGGACAGCAAAGAAATCGTCAGAAAAATAATACATATTGGAATAGGGCCATTAATACCAATTGCACAATATTTAAAAATTGATCAAAATTCAGCTCTTATTTTTACAGGATTTGTTTCCTTTATGGTTTTCATCAATTACAACTATAAATTATTTCCAACAATTGAAGATGTTGAAAGAAAGAGTTATGGAACATTATTTTATTGTCTAAGTTTATTTATTTTGATTTATCTTTTCTGGGATAAAGATCCATATGCATTAATTACTGGATTTTTCATAATGACTTTTGGTGATGGATTAGCTGGGTTAATAGGAAAAAGTTTTAACTCAAAGAATTGGATTTTTTTTAAACAGAAAAAATCATTATTAGGGACTATGACCATGTTTTTAACAAGCTTGATAGTAGTTTGCTCAATAGGATACGCGCAACAAAATAGTTTTAATTTAAATTATTTTACAATAGCTTTTTTTGCGACTTTGCTCGAACAATTTAGTATTTTAGGAATAGATAATTTCATTGTTCCAATTTCTTCAGCATTATTTTTTAATTTTTTTATAACTAACTAAGCGAATTGTATAAAATAGCTAGTAATTTTTTTGTTGTTTCTATGTCTATGCATGCATCTGTAATGCTTCTGCCAAACTGGAGATTCTGTTTTTTAATGAGTTTTTGATTTCCTTCCTTTAAATGGCTTTCAAGCATAACTCCTAAAATATTTTTTTCACCATTACCTATTTGTGTAGCAATATTGTTTAGCACTTCCGACTGTTTTCGGTAGTCTTTATTGGAATTTCCATGACTACAATCAATCATCACTTTGTGAGGAAGATTAAATTGCTTCAATTCATCTGAAATTCTTTTAACGTATTTACTTTCAAAATTTGGACCTTTTGAACCTCCTCTTAAAACTATATGTCCATCTGGATTTCCCGTAGTATTAATAATAGAAGCCATTCCATTTTCATTTACACCTAAAAAATGATGGGATTTTGAAGCTGACTGCATTGCATTTATTGCAGTAGTAAAAGAACCATCCGTTCCATTTTTGAAACCTATAGGCATTGATAATCCCGATGCCATTTCCCTATGAGTTTGACTTTCAGTAGTGCGCGCACCTATGGCTGTCCAACTTATTAAATCAGCAATATATTGAGGAACAATTGGATCAAGTAATTCTGTAGCAGAAGGTATTCCACGAGTTGCTAAATATGAAAGCAAACTTCTTGCCCTTCTTAAACCAGTATTTATATCATAAGAATGATCTAAATGAGGATCATTTATCAATCCCTTCCAACCAATAGTTGTTCTCGGCTTCTCAAAATATACTCTCATAATTATTTCTAATTTATCTTTATAAATTTCTCGAAAGTTTTGGATATATTTTGAATATTCTTTTGCCGCTTCTAGATCATGAATTGAACATGGACCAACTATGACTAAAAGCTTCTTATCATTATGATGCAAAATATTTTGTATCGATCTTCTAGTTTTAGATACTGTATTAGCAGAGGTGTGATCTAAAGGTATATCATTATGTAATCTACTTGGAGGTATTAATGGACGTGTTTCAACAACATGTACATCTGATGTCTTTTCTAAAGCTGAATTATTTGATGATGTCGTCATTGATTAATTAAGAAGTTTGAATATTTAAAAAAGCATTTATGAATACTCTCCTTTTCAATATTAAAAATAACAATAGATTAGGCATTAAACCTTACTAATGAAGAATTTGGAAACATTGCTCAAAGATTATGCAGATCACGTAGCTGAAAGAGCTGCCAAAGGTATACCTCCTTTACCTTTAAATGCTGAACAAACCAATTGTGTTACAAAATTACTAGAACAAGATAGTATTTACGATTCATCATATTTACTTGATTTACTAATAAATAGAGTACCACCAGGAGTTGATGAGGCTGCCTATGTAAAAGCAAGCTGGCTTACAGCTATTGTTAGTTCCGAAAAATATTGCAAATCAATTAATCCTGAAAAAGCAATTGAAATACTGGGAACAATGATAGGAGGATATAATGTAAATTCTTTGGTTGAAATACTGAAAGGAAAAAATAGTTTACTTGCTAAAAAAGCGGCAGAAGTTTTAAAAAATATTATTCTTGTGTACGACTCAGCTAATGAAATTTATGAATTATCTCAAAATAATTTTTATGCGAAAGAGATTGTAAATAGTTGGGCAAATGCAGAATGGTTCAAAAATAAAAAAGTTCTGAAGAAAGAGATTACTTGTTTAGTATTTAAAGTTGACGGTGAAACAAATACAGACGACTTATCTCCAGCTGTACATGCAACAACACGCCCGGATATTCCAATGCACGCATTAGCTATGTTGGAATTTAAAAAACCTGATGGACTAAAGATTCTTGATAATTTAAAAAAACAAAATTTACCAATAGCTTATGTTGGAGATGTCGTTGGAACAGGGAGTTCAAGAAAATCTGCTATTAATTCACTCATTTGGCATATAGGAGAAGATATTGCTTTTGTTCCAAACAAAAAAAAACAGGTGGAATAATAATTGGTAGCAAAATAGCCCCAATTTTCTTTAATACTGCACAAGATTCAGGAGCCTTACCAATAGAAGCTGACGTATCTCAAATGGAAACAGGAGATATTATTAAAATATATCCTTATGCAGGCATTATTAAAAAAATTGAAAAAGATTCAAATACTGAAGAATTAATAAGCAAATTCGACTTATATCCATCAACTCTTACTGATGAAATTCAAGCTGGCGGAAGAATTAATCTTATGATTGGGAGATCACTTACAGACAAAATTAGAAATAAATTAGATTATCAACCTAGTGAAATATTTATCAGACCACAAAATCCAACCGCAAGTAATGCCGGCTTTACTCAAGCACAAAAAATAGTAGGCAAAGCATGCGGTTTAGATGGAGTAAGGCCAGGAATGACCTGTGAGCCAATTATGACCACAGTTGGTAGTCAAGATACTACTGGGCCAATGACTAGAGATGAACTAAAAGAACTAGCTTGTTTAGGATTTACTGCAGATTTAGTAATGCAAAGTTTTTGTCATACAGCTGCGTATCCTAAACCAGTAGATCTAGTTACCCATAAAGAATTACCTGATTTTATATCTCAAAGAGGTGGAGTAGCTCTTAAGCCTGGAGATGGCATAATTCATAGCTGGCTTAATAGAATGCTTCTCCCAGATACTGTTGGGACAGGTGGAGATAGTCATACTAGATTTCCTCTTGGCATTTCATTTCCTGGAGGATCGGGCATTGTTGCCTTCGCCGCTGCAATAGGATCAATGCCATTAAATATGCCAGAATCTGTACTGGTTAAATTTAAGGGAGAATTATTACCAGGAATCACTCTTAGAGATTTAGTAAATGCAATCCCTCTCTTCGCAATAAAAAAAGGACTCTTAACTGTTGAGAAAGAAAATAAGAAAAATATATTCAACGGGAAAATTATGGAAATTGAGGGATTACCAAACCTAAAACTTGAACAAGCTTTTGAACTTACTGATGCTACTGCAGAACGCTCATGCGCTGGTAGCACCATACTTTTATCCCAAGCAACTGTACAAGAATACTTAAGAAGCAATATTTGCCTGCTAGAAAAAATGATTGAGAGCAATTATGAAGATTCAAAATCAATTTCAAGAAGAATAAATGATATGAAAAATTGGTTAAAAAAACCATCATTAATTCAACCAGATTTAAATGCTGAGTATGAAGAAATCATCGAAATTGATTTAGCAAAAGTAAAACAACCTATAGTTGCTTGCCCAAACGATCCAGATAATGTAAAAGAAATCACTGATGTTGCAAATACAAATATTGACGAAGTTTTTATAGGTTCTTGCATGACGAATATTGGCCATTACAGGGCAGCTGCGAAAGTTCTTGAAGGTGTGCAAAATTTAAAAGCTAAATTATGGATTTGTCCACCAACAAAAATGGATGAAGAAACTCTAAAAGCTGAAGGTTACTATAAAATATTCGAAGAATGTGGTGCAAGATTAGAGTTACCAGGCTGTTCTTTATGTATGGGAAATCAAGCCAGAGTAGATGAAGGTTCTGTAGTATTTTCTACTAGTACAAGAAATTTTGACAATAGACTTGGTAAAAACGCGCAAGTATTTTTAGGGAGTGCAGAATTAGCAGCAGTTTGCGCATTCCTTGGAAAAATACCTGAAATACAAGAATATCAGGATATTACTAAAAATAAAATTAATCCATATTCAGAGGAACTTTATCGTTATCTTCAATTTGATGAAATACACGATTTCAGCTTGTTAAAGTGATCATGGACTATGCCAAACCTAATAAAAGATAATATTCAGAAAACAAGAAATAATTCTTCTCGTAGCATCAAAAAATTATTAAAACAAAGATCCTTAGTCGTTGCATTTTCGCTCTTATTAACAGGTTTAGGAGCCTCAATTACAAGCATATCTTTTAAAACTGGAATCTACTTTATTAATAATTGGAGATTAGCATTATTAGACCAATTCCCATCTATTGCGGTCTTACCTATTTTTGGAGCTCTAGGAGGAACCATTGCAGGATATTTGATTAAAAATATAGCACCTGCCGCAAAAGGTTCAGGTGTGAGTCAAATCATGGGGTTCTTAAGGCATAAAAAAGTTCCAATGAACATAAAAGTAGGATTAGTAAAACTCATATCAGGAATTATTGCTATTGGAAGTGGATTCCCTTTGGGTCCAGAAGGCCCATCAGTTCAAATGGGAGGATCAGTAGCTTGGCAAATGGCAAAGTGGCTCAAAGCTCCTACAGCTTTTAGAAGGGTAATAGTAGCAGCAGGTGGTGGTGCTGGAATAGCTGCAGTATTTAGCGCTCCATTAGGAGGGTTTGTCTATGCAATTGAAGAGTTATTAAACTCTGCTAGGCCTGTAATTTTGCTATTAGTAATAATTACAACCTTCATTGCAGATTCATCTGCTGATATTATTCAAGCCTTGGGTTTAGATCCTAAAGCAGGGGGCTTTGATTTTAATCTCGGATTTTTGATCCAAAAAGAATATGACCCATCAGTTTTTTTCTTGCCCATAGATTTTATTTACCTAGTTTTACTTGGAATAATTATTGGAATGTTTGCAGAATTGTACAGCAGATATGTTTTATTAATGCAAAATCTTGGGAAAAAGTGGTATAGAAATAAATTTGTTTTAAAAATGAGTATCTGTGGACTTATTTTAGGAAGTATCTATTCTTGTTTACCCAGTTCATTTCATAATTTAGATGAATTGCAGAAAATAATAGCCGAACAAAATACAAGTATTGGAATTGCTTTATTAGCAGTTTTAGTATTATTTATAACTACAGGTTTGGCTGCAGCATCTGGGGCTCCTGGAGGATTGTTCTATCCAATGCTTACTTTAGGAGGGTCAATCGGACTTATAATGGGGAACTGGGTAGAAATTGCGACAGGACATGCACCTAGTACATACATTTTTGCAGGAATGGGAGCGTTCGTAGCAGGATGTTCACGAACACCAATAACAGCGATGTTTTTAGCTTTTGCTTTAACAAAAAATCTATTAATAATGAAACCTGTCTTAATCAGCTGCATTGCCAGTTTCTTAATAGCAAGAGCTTTTAATGAAGAATCAATTTATGAAAGACAAATACAAATAGAATTAGAAAACTAAAAAAAACTATCTTCAATCAAAAACAGCAGTTTTACTGTTATAAACAAATACTTGATGATTCAGATGTAATCTAACTGCTCTTGCTAAAGCTATTCTTTCAATATCTCTTCCTTTTCTAATCAAATCATCAACTTCATCCCTATGACTTACATTAACTGTGCATTGCTCAATTATCGGGCCTTCATCAAGATCTTCAGTAACATAGTGAGCAGTAGCACCGATTAATTTAACACCTCTCTTCCATGCTCGATGATATGGTTGCCCTCCCTTAAATGCAGGTAAGAAAGAATGATGAATATTTATTATTGAAGAAAACTTTTTTAAAAAAGAGTCACTCAAAATTTGCATATATTTGGCTAATACAACAAGATCAATTTCATATTCGTTTAGTAAATTTAAAAATTGATCTTCAACGATAGATTTAGCAATATTAAAAGTATCAAAATGGACAAATTTTGCATTAAAGTCATTCGCAATATTTTCAAGATCAGAATGATTTGAAATTATTAACGGGACTTTCATTTTGAGTTCTCCATTTCTTACTCGCCAAAGTAAATCAATCAAACAATGATTTTGTTTACTCACAAAAATAGCAACATTAGGAATTTCATCAGAATAATTTACATTGAATTTTCCATTTACCTCATCTGCAATTTTTTCAAATTCTTTATAAATTTCATCTTTATTGAAAGAGGCGTTGTTACTGTTCCATTCAATTCTACTAAGAAACAAACCCGCATCTTGATCTGTATGATGATCAGAATGTTTTATGTTACCACCATAATTTGAAATCCAACTTGTAAGTAAACTTACAAGACCAGGACGATCGGGACAAACAATTTTGAATATAATTGAAGGATGTTCCAAAAATCTTTAACTATTAAGTCAAATAAGCCAGCATATCTAATATATCAATGAAAAGCTTAAAAGAAAATTTTCAAAAAGCACACATAGCTATTATTGGTTCAGGTATTATAGGAAAATTTAACGCCTTAGAATTATCAGAATTAGGTTTCCAGGTAACGATAATAGATCCAACTGAACTCCAAAATAGTAGCTATGCAGCTTTAGGCTTACTAATGGGTAATATGTATCAAAAAAGAAGAGGTAGAAGCTGGGATCTCAGGAAACAAAGCATTGAATTATGGCCACAATGGATTAGATTCTTGCAAAAATTTAATTATGAATTAAAGATCGAAAAACCATTAATACAACTAACTACTAATGAAGAAAAGTTTAAAAAATTAGAGAAATTTATTTATGAAAGTAATGATCAAAACTTACAGATTTTAGAAAGAGACTCTATATTTATCAAGAATATAAATAAAGCCTTCCAAACACAAAATATAAAAGGAATGATCTCCTTCAAAGATGGAAGAATAAATCCTTTCTCTTTACTTCAAACATTAGACAAATATCTAAAACATAAAAAAATCAATTTTTCGGATGGAGAAATAATAAAAATCAGAAAATCAAACAATCAATGGATTTCTACAACAAGAAATAATGAAAACATCAAATCTGATGTGGTTATTTTGTGCAATTCACTTAGAGCAGTTGATTTAATAGATAGCATATCTCACAACATCATATTAAAACCTGTCTTGGGTCAAGCTATGGAAATTGATATAAATGATAAAGAGGTTGATTTATTATCGCTGCCGAAACAATTCAATATAAATGGTAAAAACATAATTCCAAAATCAAAAAATAAGTTAATTATTGGATCAACTGACGAATATAGTGCTAAGCCAATAGAAAATACATTCGAAAAACTCACAAATTTTCTCGATAAAAAACCAAATTGGCTGATGAAAGGGGAAATTTCAAAAAAATGGTACGGAATAAGGTCAAGACCTCATGGTGAACCTTCACCAATAATGAAAAATCTTGAAGATGGACTAATTATATGTACAGGTTTTTATAAAAATGGAATTTTGCTTGCTCCGGCTTGTTCTAAATGGGTTGCTAATGAAATTAAAAAATACCTTTTTTAATCTTTCGTTTCAGTAAAGTCGGCATCAATTACATCATCTCCACCTTTTTCGTTAGAATCACTCTGATCAGAACCACTCGGTGCGCCTGGTGAAGGTGGCTGATTACCTGGTTGCTGATAAACAGATGAACCAACTGCATAAAGTTCTTGCTGAAGTTCTTCAAGAAGTTTTTTCATTGATTCATAATCTTCCTTTGAAGTTGCCTCTTTTAAAGCATTACTTTTTTCTTCAACTTTAGACTTTGCTTCAGCATCAATTTTATCCCCCAACTCACCAAGTTGCTTTTCAGTCTGATATACAAGTGTTTCAGCTTGATTCTTTAGATCAATTTTTTCTCTTTTTTCTTTATCTGCAGATGCATTTGATTCAGCATCTTTTACCATTTTTTCTACTTCATTATCAGATAAAGTTGAAGCACCAGTGATTGAAATACTTTGCTCTTTACCACTTCCTTTATCTTTAGCTGTAACACTAAGAATACCATTTGCATCGATATCAAATGTAACTTCAATTTGTGGAACACCTCGTGGTGCTGACGGTATTCCATCCAATCTAAAAGTTCCTAAGCTTTTATTATCAGAAGCCATTTCTCTTTCACCCTGTAAAACGTGTATTTCAACATTTGTTTGACCGTCTACAGCAGTTGAATATGTTTCAGATTTCTTCGTAGGTACGGTAGTATTTCGATTTATCATTTTTGTCATTACTCCGCCTAGAGTCTCTACACCTAAAGAAAGTGGAGTTACGTCAAGCAATAATATATCTTTAACCTCTCCTGCTAAAACTCCTCCCTGAATTGCAGCTCCAACAGCTACTACCTCATCAGGATTAACGGTTTGATTTGGATCTTTACCAATTATTTTTTTAACTAAATCTAAAACAGCAGGTATTCTGGATGAGCCTCCTACCATAACAACTTCATCAATTTCACTAGTAGAAATTTTTGCATCGCTTATAGCTCTCTCAACAGGGGTCTTACACCTATCAATTAAAGAAGCTGCTAATTCCTCGAACTTTACTCTAGTAAGATTCAAATCTAAATGTTTTGGTCCTTCGGGCGTAGCTGTAATAAAAGGCAGATTTATCTCACTTTGCGTAGCATTTGAGAGCTCTATTTTCGCTTTTTCTGCAGCTTCAGTCAATCTTTGCAAAGCTTGCTTATCTTGTCTGAGATCAATTCCCTCATTTGATTTAAAAGTATTAGCCAAGTGATCTACGATACATCTATCAAAATCATCACCACCTAAATGAGTATCTCCAGATGTAGAAAGAACTTCAGTTACTCCATCACCTGCCTCTATAACTGAAACATCAAATGTTCCTCCTCCTAAATCAAAAACAAGAATTTTTTCATTTTCTTTATCCAAACCATATGCTAAAGCAGCAGCGGTTGGCTCATTAACAATTCTGAGAACTTCTAAACCTGCAATCTTTCCAGCATCTTTGGTAGCCTGTCTTTGTGAGTCATTAAAATAAGCTGGAACTGTAATTACAGCTTGTGTAACTTTTTCACCAAGGTATTTACCCGCATCATCTGCTAACTTTCTCAATACTTGAGAACTTACCTCTTCAGGAGAAAACTGCTTATCCAATACAGGGCATTTTAATTTGACACTAGAACCAGATTTTTCAACGGAATAACTAACTTCTTTGGATTCTTCATTAACTTCATCAACCCTTCTTCCAACAAATCGTTTTGCTGAATAAAAAGTATTTTCAGGGTTCATTACAGCTTGTCTTTTAGCTATTTGTCCAACAAGCTGATCTTGATTTTTTGTATATGCAACAACTGATGGAGTAGTTCTGAAACCCTCAGCATTTGCTATTACAGTAGGTTTACCACCTTCCATTACAGCAACACAACTATTAGTTGTTCCTAAATCGATTCCTACAACCTTCCCCATGGGTAAACTATTTATATTTGTTATTCTCCATAATCGGTCATTGACGTCATTATTGTTACTCAAAGATGGGGTGTGGTTCCCGAACAGATCATTTTTTTAAAGAAAAATTCTAAACATGATTTCAAGTAAGACATCTTTTATTGCATTAATCGGCAATCCAGTAAGCCATTCCTTGTCACCTATTATGCAAAATGCTGCATTCCAATATTTAGGCCTAGATTTAATTTATATTGCTATACCTTGCAAAGATGAAGATCTAGAATTAGTTCTGAATTCTTTGAAAAAAATTAATTGCAGAGGTTTAAATATAACAATTCCCCATAAAGAAAAAGTATTTGACCTTTGTAGTGAAATTTCGCCTATTGCGAGCAAACTTAAAGCAATTAACACCCTGAAATTAAATTCTGAAAAAGAATGGAGCGCAACTAATACCGATTTAGAAGGATTTATTTATCCATTAAAAAATTTAAACTTATCACAGAAACAATCAATAGTTCTTGGCTCCGGGGGGGCAGCAAAATCTGTTATTCAAGGTTTAATAAATTTAAATCTTTCAAAAATTTCAGTAATATCACGTAACAAATCATCACTAGATGAATTAATAAAAAACTTTGAAAATCAAATTGAACTTAATAGCTTCTTAAATAACGATAATCAAGCTCAAAATTTAATTGAAGAAGCAGATTTAGTTGTAAATGCAACACCAGTAGGAATGAAAACAGCCAAAAATGAAATGAATTTATTGCCATATGGTGCAGATTTTTGGAGATCTCTGAACTCAAAAACAATTGTTTATGATTTAATATATAATCCTAAACCAACTCATCTATTAAAGTTTAGCGCCAATAAAGGATGCATGACTATCGATGGTTTGCAAATGCTCGTTGCTCAGGGATTGAAATCATTATCATTTTGGACAGATGGCTTAGAAGTACCTTTTCATATTATGAATGATGCACTCAAAAAACATCTTTAAAGTAATGCTAATTTTCAAGGAACTGCACATGATGATGTATCGTTAAAGATGAACAGACGCTCATGACAGCAACTATGTGAGCCAAAGACCTTGTCTGAAACTATGAACGATCAACAATCTTATTACGAAACCATGTATATCCTCCGCCCAGATATTGCGGAAGATGAAGTAACTAACCACATTGATAAATACAATAAGCTTTTAGAAGAATTTGGCGGTTCCATCCTCGATAGTCAAATGAGGGGTAAAAGAAGATTAGCCTATCAAATAGCAAAACATAGAGAAGGCATTTACGTACAACTAAGTCATCAAGGTGATGGACAACATATTTTTAAGATTGAAAAAGCAATGAGACTAAGTGAAGATGTCATTAGATACATGACCGTTAAACAAGAAGGACCTTTACCAAAACCAAGACCTTCGAATAAGAATGCATCTGAATCAGAGAAAAAAGATAATCCAGACGCCAAAGTTGAATCTAAAGAAATGGAACCAGTAAAAAGTGCAGATCTATCAACTTCAGGAAAAGAAAATACTGAAACTAAAGAAAAGCCAGTATCTTAAATGTTAATTTTTTGTTTTTGAATTTAACTCAGCCCATATTTTATTAGACATACCCCACATGTAAATAAAACCCTCTGCTAAAGAATGATTAAAAATATCGTTTTGGCTATAAGTTGCCAAATCTTCCCTATAAAGCGAATTATTTTCCGACATTCTCCCAATTACTATTGCATTGCCCTTATAAAGTCTAATCTTTACTCTTCCATTAACTGAAGTTTGAGTCGATGATATAAATGCATCTAAACTATCTTTAAGAGGTCCAAACCAAAAACCTTGATAAACTAATTGTCCCCATTTTTTTTCTACTATACCTTTAAAGTCAACAACATCTGGGTTTAATGTTATGCTCTCTAATTCCTTATGAGCTTTAATTAAAAGTAAAAGTCCAGGAGTTTCGTAAATCTCTCTACTTTTAATTCCTACTACTCGATCTTCAATCATATCTATTCTTCCAAAACCATGCGCACCTGAAAGATCATTAGCTTTTAGAATAATCTCTAATGGGGTTAAAAATTCATCATTAATTCCAACTGGAAACCCATTTTTAAAAACAATTTCTATATCTTGAGGAGAATCAGGTGAATTATCAATTGAGGATGTCATCGCAAATATATCTTCGGGTGCTTCTTGCATTGGGTCTTCTAGTATGCCTGCTTCAATACTCCTACCAAGTAAGTTAACGTCTATCGAATATGGTGATTTTTTTGATACTGGTGCAGGAATGCCAAATTTTTCTCCATATTCTATTGCCTCTTCTCTACTCATTTTCCACTCCCTTGCAGGAGTAATTATTTTTAAATCTGGGCCCAAAGCATTGATTGCTAAATCAAATCGAACTTGATCATTCCCTTTTCCAGTACATCCATGAGCTACTGCATCAGCATTAATCTCTCTGGCAATATTAACTAGATTTTCAGCAATTAAAGGCCTAGCAAGAGCAGTAGATAAAGGATATTTATCTAGATACAATGCGTTTGCTCTAATGGCTGGAAAAGCGAATCTCTCAACAAAAACTATTAACTAAATTACCAACGATTGATTTAGACGCTCCAGAATCTAAAGCTTTCTGCCTAATAAGTTCTAAATCCTCGCCTTGTCCAAGATCTGCAACAAAAGCAACCACTTCTGAAATTCCATATTCATTCATTAAATATGGAATACAAACGCTCGTATCTACACCGCCAGAATATGCTAGTACAACTTTTTTTACCTGCTGCATCTAAATTTGCTCCATAAATTTAAATCGTTTACGTAATTAAGAATTTGAGAACTTTTTACAAACTACTATTATTGTAACTAAAAGAGCTGGTCCAAAAACTAGTAACAAGAGAAGAAAGTTATTAATTATTAAAACATTGTTATTAAAGTATCCAATAAGTTTCAATATTCCAGAAAAAAATAATGAAATTAGCCAGATATATAAGTATTTTAAATTTGCTTTATCAAACAAAATTTTTCGTGTGCGTCATTATGTATTATCTTATATATAGAAGATAAATTTTAATGGACTTAAATAAACTAAAACTTAGATTAGATGATATTTCTGAGGTCAACCCTGCTTTAACTTGTTACCACCGAGATGACCCAGCTCCTGTATTGCCATTAAGAGATGAACCTGATCTCTTATCTTGGCTTGAAAATACAGGAAGGCTTGTCGCTGAAAAAGACGGGGATTCTCAAGAGATTAGTACAATAGAAGAAGAAGAACTTTCAGCACTAATGGGAGAAAAGGAAGACTATAAAACTGAAGAAGACCCTTCCGTACAAGATGATTGGGAAGATTAAAGAATTTAACTTTGAATCGTTATTAATATTAAATACTTTTGCTTTAGTAGTAACCTCCATCTTTTTTAATAATTATATTTGTATTGGAGTTTACATATTATTTTTCTTCATTTCTTTATTCATAACAAAGAATGGGTTAAAGATAATCAAAAAATTAAATTTACTTCAAAATATTAGGACTGAAGGTCCTGCTAATCACTTTATAAAAAGTTATACCCCAACAATGGGTGGGTTATTTATGATAATCCCTTTTTTAATTTTTCTTTTGCTAATTACTATCAATTTAAGTTCTCTAAAATTATTCTTTTTATTCCTTACTATTTTTGGTTTCTTTATTATAGGATTTTTAGATGATTATTTAAGTATTAAAAATAAAGAAAACACAGGTTTAAAAACAAAAGAAAAATTTATGCTGCAAAGTATCATTTCAATAGTTTTTATATTGTTAGCCTATGAAAAAAATTTAATAAATCCATTAATTTTAGTATCTGACTCTTGGGGAATAAATATGAATATTTTCATATTGCCCTTTTCTTTTTTAGTACTAGTTGGAATAAGTAATTCAGTGAATTTGACTGATGGATTAGATGGATTAGCCGCTGGATGCAGCGGAATAGTCTTTTATGGATTAGGAACAGAAATATTAATGAAAGAACAGCAAGAGCTTTTTGTTTTTAGTATCTTGTGTTATTCAATGTCAGGCATATGCCTAGGATTTCTCAAATATAATAGTTATCCTGCAAAAATATTTATGGGCGACACAGGCTCTTTAAGTATTGGTGCAATTCTTGGTTCTATAGCGTTATTAACTAATAGCATTTTTACCTTATCTATATTCTCAGGAATATTTATCATTGAATCTTTATCAGTAATGATTCAAGTAGGATTTTTTAAAATCACAAAAAAATTATTGCATGAAGGTAAACGCATATTTTTAATGTCTCCACTGCACCACCATTTTGAACTTAAAGGAATTAAAGAACAAAAAATAGTTGAAAATTTTTGGAAAATCAACATTTTACTAGTAATTTTAGGTATAGTTTTAAAAATCAATCTTTAAATAATTTGTTATGAGTTTTTTTACATGGAAAGATAATGGATTAACAAGTGACTGCTCAAGTCTTGATGCAATGGCATCAAGATTTGAAGAAACTGCAAACTTAATGAAAAAACTATCCAAGAAAGGCTTCAAACTAAAGAAAACTCATAACAATCAACTAATTCTCCACCCCGACCCTAAAGTATTCGATCAGTGGGGTTTTATTAGTGAGGAACTTCCTTTTAAACAACTCTGTTTAATGTCAGACGAAGAATAACTATTTGACCTTGGAAACTCTCCTGTGAGTATTGATAAATAATTGCGTACATGAGTATTCCAACTAAAGTGCCTATTAACACCCTCAATTCCATTTCTGCTCCATAACTTCCACTGATTATCATTAGAAATTCCTTTTTCAAGAATAACTTTCAATTCATTAATGTCAGTAACATCTACTAGGAGACCATTTTCACATTTTGAGTGAATTTCTTTTGGTCCTCCATCATTTGTTGATATTATTGGCAATCCACATGAAGAAGCTTCAAGAAGGGTTAAACCAAAAGGTTCTGTTAAGGCTGGATTTACAAATACACCCCCTCTGCTAGCAGCCCACCTATATAAAGAGGGGATCTGACTTGGAAGATGCTTTTTTGGATAAGCTACTTTTCCGTACAAATTATATTTATCAATCATTTCAAAAATACTATGGAATACTTCTTGTTGTTGAGGGTCAAGTTTTGAAGTACTATCTCTGCAACCCAAAATCAAAATTAAGTTAGCTTTTCTCTTTAATTTTTCAGATCTTCCATATGCCTCAATCAAAGAAGGTATATTTTTTCTTCGTACAGCTCTTGAAATAGTCAATAATGGAGGTTTAGTAGAATCCTTTAGAAAAGGTTTCATCATAATATCAATTTCAGCTGTCTCTGTTGTCGAGTGAATATGGTGAAACTTATTATGATCAACACCAGGCGGAATCACTATAGCTTTGTGAGATGAAAAAGAAGAGTATTGGGAATATTGATAAACGGACTCTTGTTTAGTGCTTGTAACAACAATATCCGCTTTCTTTAGTGCATTTTCTTCTGCCTCAATTCTTTTACTTATGGAATAAAGCTTTTCTATCTGATTAGTTTTTAAACCGGTATCAAGCAATTTCCTCTTTTTTTCTCTTCCTAAAGAATGACCAGTAAAAATAAGAGGAACGTTTAAGGACTTACTTAGTTTGACTCCTACATATCCAGCATCTGCGTAATGAGCATGAATAAAATTAGGCTTTTTATTTGTTTTATAATATGAGACAAGTCTTTCAGTTAAATCGTCCAGATAAGACCAAAGTAATTCCTTTCTTAAATATTTATTAGGTCCAAATTTAAATCTCAAAATTTTAACTCCAGGTTCTACAAATTCTTCTTCTTCGGAATATTCATCGTCAACTTTTGAATCTTTGATTAAACGCGTGACTAAATCTACTTGATCAACTTCTGAAGTATTAGCCAAACTTTTAACCAACTCTAAAACGTATTGTGTTTGCCCACCTGTGTCTGCGTCCTTGCCTAATTCAAGATTTTTAGAACGTATAAGACCATGAAGATGCAAATGTAAAAATTTTAATCTCATTCAGCAAATCCTCTGTTCAACCGTCTCTAATACAAATAAGCTGAATTTTCGGGGGAAATATTAAGAAACCATTATGATTTTTAAAATTTTTAATCCAAAAGTTTCAAAAAAGCAAATCAAGACTGGCATTAAGCCCGTTGAAAAAGAATTTCGTTTTACTGAGAAAATTAAAATTACAAAGAAATACAACAAAGATTTTCTTATTTTAGAACCTTTTTAAGATATTTTGCTGTATGACTTGTGGGATGTTTCGCTACATCCTCAGGAATACCTTCTACAATGATCTCTCCCCCTTTATCACCTCCATCAGGCCCTAAATCGATGATCCAATCCGAGCATCTAATAACATCAAGATTATGTTCGATAACAATTACTGAATTACCTTTGTCTACCAAACGTTGTATCACATCCATTAATTTATGAACATCATAAAAACTTAATCCTGTAGTTGGTTCATCAATCAAATATAAAGTTTTTCCGGTAGCCCTTTTTGATAATTCTGTAGCTAACTTAACTCTTTGAGCTTCTCCACCAGATAATGTAGGAGCTGGTTGCCCTAATTTAACATATCCCAAGCCGACATCTACTAATGTAGATAATCTATCAGCAGCTTGAGGTATGGCAGAGAAAGTTTCTGCTGCTTGCTCAACAGTCATCTCTAAGACATCAGATATATTGAAACCTTTATATTTAACTTGAAGAGTTTCCCTGTTAAAACGAGCTCCTTTACATACTTCACATTGAACATACACATCAGGTAAAAAATTCATTTCAATGACATTAACTCCCTGGCCTTTACAAGCTTCGCATCTTCCTCCTTTCACATTAAAACTAAATTGGCCAGCTTGGTAACCTCTTGCTTTAGCTTCAACCGTGGCAGTAAATATTTGCCTTATAGGATCAAATGCACCTGTATATGTTGCAGGGTTTGATCTTGGCGTTCTTCCTATTGGAGATTGATCAATAACGATAACTTTATCAATTGCCTTTATACCCTTTAAATCTTCTACACCTTGAGGAAAAGGAACTTTTAATCCTAGAAAATGACACAAGGCAGGGTGAAGCAATTCATTTATTAAAGTGCTTTTGCCACTACCACTAACACCAGTTACAGAAACTAATCTTCCCAGAGGAAATTCTACAGATATATTCTTTAAATTATTTTTTGAGCAATTATTTAAAATTAAACTTTTTTTAACGGATGATCTACGTTCTGTTGGAGTAGGAATCGATTTCCTACCACTTAGATAAGCCCCAGTTAATGACCTCTCTGATTTCAGTACATCTTGATATGATCCCTTGGCGATAATTTCCCCACCATAAATACCTGCACCTGGGCCAATATCTACTAGATAATCTGCGGATTTCATAGTATCTTCATCATGTTCAACAACAACTAAAGTATTTCCAAGATCTCTTAAACTTTTTAATGTTTCTAATAATCTGTCATTATCTCTCTGATGTAAGCCAATACTTGGTTCGTCTAATACATATAAAACACCAGTAAGACCTGCACCAATTTGCGTAGCTAATCTAATACGCTGAGCTTCTCCACCTGACAAAGTCATAGCAGGTCTATCTAATGTTAAATAATCTAGACCAACATTAATTAAAAATTTCAAACGTAAACGTATCTCTTTTAAAACCAATTCACCTATCTGCTTTTGTTTTTCTGATAAAGATATATTCTCCTTTTTAGTCGTGCCTAAACCCATGATACGCTCTACGTGAATTAAGGTTTCAGAAACGCTAATAGAAGTTAAGTCAGTAATGTTGTACGGACCAAGTTTAACGGCCAAGGCTTCAGGCCTTAATCTTTTTCCAGAACATGTCTTACAGGGAACTAATTCTAGATACTTTTCTAATTTTTGTTTAACTGATTCTCCATTAGCTTCATTCAGTTGCCTTTCTAATATTGGCAAAATACCTTCAAAAGGTCTTTCAAAACCACTAGAAGTTTTGAAACGACTATCTGATTGAATTAATATTGGTTTATCTGATCCCAAAAGTAGAACTTTTTTTTGCAAATCACTTAAATCTTTCCAAGGAGTTTTTAATTCAAAACCATAAGCTTGCCCTACAGAATAAAGTAAAGAGAAGTAATAAGTATTATCTTTTTCACTCCAAGGAGCTATTGCAGCATAAACAGGCAGCGTTTTATCAGGTATAACTCTATCTGCAGTAAATTTTTTTAAATAACCAATCCCATGACAATCTGGACAAGCTCCATATGGGCTATTAAAAGAAAAT
This sequence comes from uncultured Prochlorococcus sp., assembly GCA_902539115.1. Classification (GTDB taxonomy): domain Bacteria; phylum Cyanobacteriota; class Cyanobacteriia; order PCC-6307; family Cyanobiaceae; genus Prochlorococcus_A. Next base: position 76,075 of record CACBHP010000003.1, read on the forward strand.
AATCTAGGAGAAAGTTCTTCAACAATAGAGCCATGTACAGGACATGCATAATTTTCTGAATAAAGTTTTTCTCTCTCTAAGTTAGGAGGTAAGTTTTCTCCTTTTTTTGGAACAACTTCTACTATTGCTAGACCATCACCTCTTTTGAGACAAGTTTGTAGAGAATCGTTTAATCTTTCTTGTATTCCTTCTCTTGCAATTAATCTATCAACTACTACCTCAATATTATGAATTTGATTTTTGTCTAATTCAATACTATCGGCAAGTTCTCTTACCTCTCCGTTGATTCTTACCCTAGCGAATCCTTCAGCAGCTAATCCACTTATTAGTTTTATATGTGTTCCTTTCTTACCTCTTACTACGGGAGCCAACAATTGGTACCTTGTTCCTTCTGGCAGTAGAAGAATTTGATCAACCATTTCATCAATTGTTTGAGGCGCAATTGGAATCCCGCAGTGGTGACAATGCGGCTCACCAGCACGACCAAACAACAGTCTTAAGTAATCTTGTATCTCTGTTACCGTTCCAACTGTTGAACGAGGATTATGACTTGTAGATTTTTGATCAATTGAAATAGCAGGTGATAAACCTTCAATATTGTCAACATCTGGTTTATCTACTTGTCCTAAAAATTGCCTTGCGTACGCGGAAAGACTCTCAACATATCTTCTCTGACCTTCAGCAAAAATAGTATCAAACGCTAGAGAACTTTTACCACTTCCACTCACACCTGTAAAAACTATAAACTTATTTCTTGGTAGAGAAAGATCAATATTTTTTAAATTATGCTGACGAGCTCCCCTTATATTAATTGAGTTATCTTTTCCAAAACTACTATCAATTTTATTAACCATGCTTAAATCTAATTTTATGATTTAAAAAAGGTATTATAATAGAATTTTTTCTATTTTACGCAGCAGCACGATCAATAAGTTTAGAAGCATATTCGTTTACTTCGAAAGAATCTCCACCTATAAGTTCTATTAATTCATTTTTTCTTTGATTTTTTGTAGTTAATTTTGCAATTGAAGTATAAGTTATTCCGTTAATTACGTTTTTATTAACTTTAAAATGAGTTACTCCCCTAGCAGCTAAGAAAGGCTGGTGTGTGATACATAAAACTTGTTGATTTTTAGAAATTTCTTTTATAAGCTCAACCAAAGAAAATAGAGATTTACCACTTAAACCACTATCAATTTCATCTAAAAAGAAAGTATTGGGTTTTTTAGAAATACTAGATTTTATAGCTAACAAGAATCTTGACATTTCTCCACCAGAAATAACATTTGATAATGGAGCAAGATTCTGATCAGGATTAGCAGAAAACAAAAAATTTATTTCATCAATTCCATCGCCAGAAGGCTTGCATTCAGAAAATTGAATTGCAAAATTTGCATTTTCTAAACCTAGATTGCTTAAAATCGACATTACTGAATTTTGTAACTGTTTAGCAATTTTTTTTCTTTCAGTAGATTGAATAACAAATAAAGAATTTAAATTACTTTGTAAATTATCAATTTGAGCTTGAATCCTGCAAATCTCATTACTTTGCTCATTCTGTTGAAAATACGTCTTTAATTGATCGCGCTTTTCAATTAATTGAGTTAAGTCTAATGAAAAAGTTCTCTCTAAATTTTTTAAAAAGAATAATCTTTTCTGTATTTCTGGAAGATTAGATTCATAATTTTCTATTTCTTGCAAATATAAATTTAGATCAAAAATTAAATCTTCAACATCAGCATGAATATCTAATAACTTCTCTCTAAATTTTTGAATCTTTAAATCGAAATCTGCTGTTTTATTTAAATTCTTTATTGATTGATTTAGCAAAAAAGTTACTGAAGGCTCATCATGACTGAAATTATTTATATTTTCTAATGATGATTTAATTGAATTATTAATTTCTAGATTATTTACAAGTTTATTTTCTAGTAACTCTAATTCTAAAATTTCTTCACTGGAATTTAAATCAGCCTCTTCTAAACTCTTCAACATGTTTTTAATTGCCAAGTTTTTTTCTTCCTGAATCCTAGAAAATTCTATTTTTTCATCCATTAAGTCTTTTAAAACTTTAGTTTCTCCCCATATAGTTTTTATCCTTTCGCTATTATCTCGAAATTCTTGGGAACATAAGTCATCAATAATTAATCTTCTCTTATCTGAAGAATCAAAGATGAAAGTGTCAGATTGGCCTGCAAAATCTATTAAAAAAAATCCAAGTTTTTCTAATGATTGTTTATTAATTGGTAAATCATTAAGGCTATATTTGGATAAGATTTTATTATTTTTTTTATAAGATTTTCTTTTAATTTGTAGTTCTGAAGGAGTTATTTGAAAACCATTACTAATTAACCAATTATTAATTTGAGAAGAAGAAGAAAATATCGCCTCAATAACACAAAAATCTTTTCCTGGACGTATTAAATGTTTTAGAGGTATATTAGTTCCACCAAATAAAGCATTTAGGGAATCCAAAATTAATGATTTTCCTGAACCTGAATCCCCAGTTATGATATTCAAACCTTTTTCGAAATTAATTTCTATAATTTCTATTAGGGCAATGTTTTTTATTTTTAGTTGTATCAACATGATAAATCTTCCTTATAAAAAAATTAACTTCTTTTTTAAAAAAATAAAGGTTTTAAATATATAAAGTTATGAAAGAAGATTTTACTGATTTTATTGAGGTATCTGGACTCTTAAATTACGATCCAGATACAATTTCTAAAATTTACAAAAAAAATCCTAAAAGACTTTTAAAAAGACTTTGGCAAACACTCATACCTATTTTTGCTTACATCTTCTCCGTGGGATGGGATAAATTAACTGGAAGATTGAAAAATGAACAGCAAGCAAGGTTTAGAGCACGAGAATTAACAAATTTATTAGTAGAACTTGGGCCTGCATTTGTTAAGGCAGGCCAAGCTTTATCAACAAGACCAGATATAATCCCAGGGATTCTTCTAGAAGAATTATCTGAATTGCAAGATCAACTCCCTGGGTTTGATGGCAATAAAGCTATGGAGTTAATAGAAGAAGATTTAGGATACAAAATAAATGAGATTTTTTTAGAAATTGATAAAGAGCCAATTTCCGCTGCCTCTTTAGGGCAAGTACATAAAGCTAAATTAAAAAACGAAGAGATCGTTGCAATAAAAGTTCAAAGGCCAGGATTGAGAGAACAAATAACCTTAGATCTATACATAGTTAGAAATATTGCTTATTGGCTAAAAAACAATATCAGATTAATAAGAAGTGATCTAGTTGCTTTGATTGATGAGTTAGGCAAGAGAGTTTTTGAAGAGATGGATTATTTAAACGAAGCTGCAAATGCAGAAAAATTTAGAGATATGCATAAACATAACAAAATGATTGCCGTACCAAAAATTTATAAAGAAATAACTTCAAGAAGAGTATTAGCAATGGAATGGATAGACGGTACAAAATTAACAAATTTAGAAGACGTAAAAAATTTAGGAATTAATCCTGATGAAATGATTGATATAGGAGTGCAATGCAGTTTAGAACAGCTTTTAGAACATGGTTTTTTTCATGCAGACCCACATCCAGGTAATTTATTAGCCTTAGAAGATGGAAGATTATGTTATCTAGATTTTGGAATGATGAGCGAGGTTTCCAGAGAATCTAGATCAGGATTAATTCAAGCAGTAGTACATTTAGTAAATAAAAACTTCGATAAATTGTCTCAAGATTTCGTAAAATTAGGATTTTTATCAGAGGAAGTTAATCTAGAACCCATTGTTCCAGCATTTCAAGATGTTTTTATTAACGCCGTTGAACAAGGAGTTTCGAAAATGGATTTTAAGAGCGTTACTGATGATATGTCTGGTGTTATGTATAAATTCCCTTTCAGACTACCCCCTTATTATGCTCTTATAATTAGATCATTACTTACACTAGAAGGAATAGCTTTAAGCGTAGATCCAAACTTCAAAATATTAGGCGCGGCTTATCCATATTTTGCAAGAAGATTAATGGAAGATCCTGATCCGCAATTAAGGGAAAGCCTTAAAGAAATGCTTTTTGATAATAAAAAATTTAAATGGGACCGTTTAGAAGACCTGCTTTCTAACGCTGCAAAGCAAACGAATCTCGATTTAGAAAAACTTTTAGACGAAGTTATAAATCTTCTGTTTTCTGCAAATGGAGGATTTCTTAGAAATGAGATAGTCGAAGGTTTAACAAATCAGATAGATTTGCTTAGTCTAAAAATATTGAAAAGTTTGAATAATTATCTTCCACAATCAATTAAATTAAATACTATTAACGAAAATAACAACTTGAATGACCTTATAATGTATGTGGATCCATTGAGAAACTTTTTAGAGATTTTACAAAAAGTACCCGGGTATTCAATTGACATTTTTCTAAAAAGGGTTCCAAGACTTATAAATGAACCCTATACAAAAGAAATGGGTATAAAAATTGCAAAAAAAGTAACTGAAAAAGGAGTAGTAAGACTTGTTAAGATTGCCGCTGGTGCAAATATCTAAATGAAGTTTAGTAAATTTTTAATATTTAAAACATTTTTTATTTTAGTAATTTCTTCATCAATTTTAAATATTCCAAAAGCTAATACTGCTGAAGAAATTAAGATCACATACAGCATATTTTCTAGAACAATTAAAATGAAATCTTTAAAAATTTTTGCTAAAGAAGGTAAATCCACACGAAAGTTAAAGAGAATTTTAAAATCTACCGGGTCTCCCAATGAAGAAATTAGAACAGTTTTAAATAAAGATTTTGAAGTTCCTATTACCATTGCAAGCAAACTTGTATACTCTGAAATAGGAGATGTTTTTTTAACAAGACTTTCATCTATTATCCACCCACCCAGAGCAACTGATGAAAGAACAGGTATGCTAGCCCTTAGAGCAAGCGTTATTCAAGGTATTAACATAGGAAATGGAAAAATAAATCTAATAAATTTTTTTGAAGGATATCCAACTAAAACTGTAATTTTAGATGTAAGCGCTTTAAGCAAAGTTATGAATAAAGTAGAATCGATTTCAGAATTATTAACCTTTTTCACCAATTCCCCTTTAGAAAAAATCAAAACAAATTAAACAGCCATGGTGTTATTAAATAAAATCAAAAATAAACTACGATTTAATTATAGAAAAAAAAGATGGCCAGGCCTTATAGAAGCTTATAAACAATATCTCCCAGTTACAAAGAAAACTCCTATTATTTCTCTCAATGAAGGAAATACTCCACTTATTTTAAGCGAGTCAATTAGCAACTTAATTGGAAATGGAACAAAAGTTTTTTTAAAATATGATGGGCTTAATCCAACAGGATCTTTTAAAGATCGTGGTATGACTATGGCAATTAGCAAAGCAAAAGAAGAAGGCCGTGAAGCAGTTATTTGTGCAAGTACTGGAAATACCTCTGCTGCTGCTGCTGCATATGCTTCGAGAGGAGGATTAAAACCTTATGTTCTAATACCAGAGGGATTTGTTGCACAAGGAAAGCTTGCGCAAGCATTAATGTATGGCGCTGAAATAATATCTATTAATGGAAACTTTGATAAGGCTCTTGAAATTGTTAGAGATTTATCCTCAGAACATCCAATAGAGCTTGTCAATTCTGTTAATCCATTTCGAATACAAGGACAAAAAACAGCAGCTTTTGAAATAGTTGATGACTTAGGTCATGCTCCTGATTGGCTTTGTATTCCAATGGGCAATGCAGGAAATATAACTGCTTATTGGATGGGATTTAAAGAATATTCAAAAATAAAAAGAAATTTAAAATTACCAATAATGATGGGGTTTCAATCCGAAGGCTCTGCTCCATTAGTAAAAAATATAATAGTTAAAGATCCAGAAACAATTGCAACTGCAATAAGAATTGGAAATCCTGTAAATAGAGAAAAAGCAAAAAAAGTAAGAAAGGAGAGTAAAGGAGATTTTCAGTCAGTTACAGATGGAGAAATAGTAGATGCTTATAAAATCCTTGCCAAAGAGGGAGTTTTTTGTGAACCTGCCAGTGCAGCATCAGTTGCTGGACTGATTAAAAATAGAAATAGAGTTCAGAAAGAATCGACTATTGTTTGTGTTCTGACTGGAAATGGCTTAAAAGATCCTGATTGCGCTATAAAAAACAACGATGCTATTTTTAGAAAAAATATTGAACCTTCATTAAAAAATATAACTAAAATCTTAGGATATTAAGATCCAAAAAAAATAGTGTCTGTGGAAATCAATTAAAAACAAACCTCATTTGTTGAAAAAAACATAATAAGAAATTCTATTTGTTGAATAAATTTTAAATTTACGAAAAAAGAAAAAAATATTAAACAAATAAAAAAATTTTTTCACATATTTTTTTCTTCGCAAACTAAGTAGACAAGCTATTTATTTGAAGAATTCCACAGTTCCCACAAGAACTACTACTACTAAAGTTTTTATTTTATTAATTATTTTTATATTAGAAAAAAGTAAAAAATAAATTTATTGAATTTAATTTACGAAAAAAGTATATTGTATTTGTAAAAAGTTCCAAATTCTGATGGAAATTATTTGTAATCAAAATGAATTAAATAATGCTATACAACTAGTAAGCAAGGCAGTTGCTTCAAGGCCAACGCACCCAATTCTGGCAAACATACTTTTAACAGCCGACGAAGGAACTAATAAAATTAGCGTTACAGGATTTGATTTGAATTTAGGAATTCAAACTTCTTTTGATGGAAATGTTAAAAATAGTGGAGCTATTACTATACCTTCAAAACTTTTATCCGAAATAGTAAACAAATTACCTAATGAAACTCCTGTTTCTCTAGTAGTAGACGAGAATTCAGATAATATCCTAATAAAAAGTGATAGAGGTTCTTTTAATCTAAAAGGGATTCCATCTGATGAATACCCTAATTTACCATTTGTTGAAAGCGGTACTTCTTTGAATATTGATCCTAGTTCTTTTTTAAAGGCTTTAAAATCTACCATTTTTGCCAGTAGTAATGATGATTCAAAGCAACTACTCACAGGTGTCAATTTTACCTTCAAACCAAATTATTTAGAGTCTGCTTCTACAGATGGCCATAGATTGGCTGTTGCTTTAATTGGTAATGAAGAACATATTGAAAATAAAGAAAACTTATCTTCAAATGTTGATGATTTATCAGTAACTATCCCAACTAAATCATTAAGAGAAATTGAAAAACTAGTATCTTTGAGAAGCTCAGAAAATTCAATTAAGCTTTTCTATGACAAAGGTCAAGTAGTATTTATATCTTCTAATCAAATAATTACTACAAGAACTTTAGAAGGTACTTATCCTAATTATTCACAATTAATTCCTGATTCTTTTTCTAAAATTCTAAATTTTAATACAAAAAAATTAATTGATGCATTGGAAAGAATTGCTGTTTTGGCTGATCAGCAAAGTAGTGTTGTAAAGATTAAAATAGATGATACAGATTTAGCTTCAATCAGCGCAGACGCTCAAGATATTGGAAATGCAAATGAATCAATACCTGTTGCTTATTCTGGAGAAAATTTTGATATTGCATTTAACGTAAGATATCTATTAGAAGGTTTAAAAGTTATTGCTTCTGAAAATGTACTTTTAAAGTGTAATATCGCAACTACTCCAGCTGTTTTTGTACCAGAAGATAATCTTAATACTTTTACTTATTTAGTTATGCCTGTTCAGGTTCGTTCTTAATTTGAAATTACCTAAAGAAATCTTATTAAGTGAATTATTAAATTATAGTGTTAAGGGTAATATGGTCCTTAATTATGGAGATGGTGAAAATGTTTGGATGCACCCTCCAGTTCACCGCATTCTAGGATGGTACTCTCGTCCTTCAAATTTTGATTTAAAAAGAAATGTTTGGCGATTAAATCAAATTACTCAAATAATAGATAATGAAATTTATGTTAAAGGTGAGCCAGCTATTTCGGATTTAGCAACTTTAAATAGGTTCCCAACTTTAATAGAAGCTAATCTTATAAATATTAAAGGATCAAAAATAGGAGTCATTGCAGATTTTTTATTTGAAGTGAAAACGGGAAAAATTAAATATTACTTAGTTTCTAGATCTAATCCTAAGATTCCAGGTTCTAGTAGATGGAAATTAACTATTGATAATATCAATGACCAACAACCGGGATTGGTATTTTGTGAAAGTAATTCTTTAGATGATTTATCTTTAATAAAATCAAGTATCAAAAATGAATTTATGCAAAAAGGAAAAAGAATTTTTGATAGATTTGATGATATGAAAAATATTGCTTCTAATAGATTAGAGGAATGGCTTGAAGAAGATGAAGATATTAGCCAAAACTTAGATTTTAAACAAAAAAGTTTTTATAATAATGAAAGAACATCTATACCGTTTAGTGAAAAAAAAGAAGATGACCCTTGGATATAAATAATGATAAATCAAGAAAATAATGATCTATATGATCTTAATGAAGCATTAAAAGTTGAAAATTTATCACTTAATGATTACGAAGAAATTTGCAAAAGATTAAAGAGAAAACCTAATAGAACGGAATTAGGCATGTTTGGCGTTATGTGGTCTGAACATTGTTGTTATAGAAATTCAAAACCTTTACTATCTAGGTTTCCCACTAAAGGTAAAAATGTTTTAGTTGGACCTGGAGAAAATGCTGGCGTTATTGATGTTGGAAATAATCAAAAACTTGTTTTTAAAATAGAAAGTCATAATCATCCTTCTGCTATTGAACCTTTTCAAGGCGCAGCAACAGGTGTAGGAGGGATTTTAAGAGATATATTTACAATGGGTGCAAGGCCAATTGCAGTCTTGAATTCATTGAGATTCGGCAATCTTGATAAATCATCAAATGTTGATTTACTACGCGGAGTTGTATCCGGTATTGCACATTATGGAAATTGCGTAGGTGTTCCGACTGTTGGAGGTGAAATTGACTTTGATAATAGTTACTCTGGAAATCCTCTAGTGAATGTGATGGCTTTAGGACTTTTAGAGACCGAGGAAATCGTTTGTTCTGGAGCTAAAAATGTAGGATCACCAGTGTTATATGTTGGCAATACAACTGGCAGAGATGGTGTTGGTGGTGCTAGTTTTGCCAGCTCAGAATTAACTACAACTTCATTGGATGATAGACCTGCAGTTCAGGTAGGTGATCCATTCGTTGAAAAAAGTCTAATTGAAGCTTGTTTGGATGCTTTCAAGACAGGGGATGTAATTGCAGCTCAAGATATGGGTGCTGCAGGTTTAACATGCAGTAGTGCAGAAATGGCCGCAAATGGAAATGTAGGGATATCTATTAATTTAGATTTGGTTCCTTCTAGAGAAGATGATATGTCCTCATACCAATATTTATTATCTGAATCACAAGAAAGAATGTTGTTTGTCGTTAAGGAAGAAAAAATTAATGATCTTATTGAAAAATTTAATAAATGGGGATTATATGCCAGTATCATTGGTGAAGTGATAGGAACTAAGGAGGTAATTATTTCTCATAAAGGTGAAATTGTGGCTCAAATACCTACTTCTGCCTTATCCGATGATACTCCTGTAAATTTTCACAATGTTATTAATAATCCACCAGATGATCTTCTAAATAAGTGGGAATGGAAAGAAAATGATTTACCAGAAATTCATGAGCAAAAAATATTTTCATTGAAGGAAAATAAAAATTTTTATTTTTCAGAAATTATCTTAAAACTAATCTCTAATCCATCAATAGCTTCTAAACGATGGATTTATAAACAATATGACTCTCAAGTACAAGCAAATACAGTATTTACACCTGGAAAATCAGATGCAGCCGTAGTAAGACTAAGGGAACAAAATAAAAAAAATAAAAGTAAAGTATTTTCTGGTGTTGCTGCTTCAGTTGATTGCAATAGTAGATGGGTTGCACTTGATCCTTATAGAGGATCTATCGCCGCCGTTGCAGAGTCCGCTAGAAATGTTAGTTGTGTTGGTGCTGAACCAGTAGCTATTACAAATAATTTAAATTTTTCTTCTCCTGAGAGTGAAATAGGATATTGGCAACTCTCATCTTCATGTAATGGAATTGCTGAAGCCTGTAAAGCTCTAGAAACTCCTGTAACAGGAGGTAATGTATCTTTATATAATGAATCAAAAAATAAAGATAATCTAATTACTCCTATCAATCCTACTCCTGTTATTGGAATGGTTGGAAAGATGGATAATGTTGAAAAAGCCATAAGTAGTGAATGGAAAAATATTGAAGATCAAATTTGGTTAATTGGTTCTTCCAAATCAGAAATAAAAATTGCAGCTAGTTCTTATTTGGAATATTTTCATGGAGAAATTACAGGTCGACCCCCAAAAATAGATTTGTTGGATGAAAAGTTTTGCCAGAGTTTTTTAAGAAATGCGATTTTAAATAGTCTTGTAGCTTCTTCTCACGATATAAGCGATGGAGGTTTAGCTATAGCTTTAGCAGAGTCTTGTATTTTGTCCGAAAGGGGCGCAACTATAGAATTAGAGAAAGATTTAAATAGAGTTGATAATTTATTGTTTGCCGAAGGAGGGTCAAGAATTATTTTTTCAATTAGTAAAATGAAACATCATGAATGGCTTAATTATTTAAAACAAAATCAAATAAATTTTCCATCAAGTGTTTACGTAAAAAAAATAGGATATGTTTCTAGTGAAACGCTGAAGATAAAAATCAACGAAAAAAATATTTGCAATATTAGGGTTGAGGAATTAACCGAAAAATTTAATAATAGTATTTCAGATCACTTTTAAATATGAAAAACATTTCTCAACTATTAATCATTTTAAGATATTAAGTTATGTGCGGAATAGTTGGAATCGTTTCTTCAAATGACGTAAATCAACAAATTTACGATAGTCTTTTGCTTTTGCAGCATAGAGGTCAAGACTCAACAGGTATAGCAACAATGGAAAATACTGTTTTTCATATACATAAGGTTAAAGGTCAGGTTAATACTGCTTATAGAACTAGAGATATGAGGAATTTAATTGGCAAAATTGGATTGGGTCATGTTAGGTATGCAACAAAGGGATCAGCAGAAAGTGTAGAAGAAGCACAGCCTTTTTATGTTAACGCTCCTTATGGAATTGTTTTGATACATAATGGAAATTTGACTAATACCAGAGATTTAGAAAAACAGTTATTTAATGTTGACAAACGGCACACAAATTCTTCAAGTGATACTGAAATGTTGTTAAATGTATTTGCGACAGAATTACAAGAACAAATAAATAATCAAGAATTAGAACCTGATATTATTTTTAATGCGGTCAAATCTTTACATAAAAGAATTCAGGGATCATATGCTTCAATTGCGTTAATTTCAGGTCATGGTTTATTAGCATTTAGAGATCCTTTTGGTATTAGGCCTTTAGTCATTGGGAAAAGACTTTCATTAACCACAAAAAAAGAAGAATGGATTGTTGCAAGCGAATCTTTAGTACTTGAGAATAATGATTATGAAGTAGTGAGAGATGTAGATCCAGGAGAAGCTGTTTTTATAAATCTTGATGGGGAGTTTTTCTCTAAGCAATGTTCTGAAAATCCAATGTTATTTCCCTGTGCTTTTGAATATGTTTACTTAGCTAGGCCAGATTCAATTATGAATGGAATTTCAGTTTATAAAGCTCGTTTAAAGATGGGAGATTATTTAGCAGAAACAATAAAAGAATCAATCAATTCGGGAGATATTGATGTAGTTATGCCTATTCCTGATTCTTCTCGACCAGCGGCAATGCAAGTTGCAAGACAGTTAGGTATAGAATATAGGGAAGGTTTTTTTAAAAATAGATATGTTGGCAGAACATTCATAATGCCTGGTCAGCAGAAACGTAAGAAATCTGTAAGGCAAAAATTAAATGCCATGAGCGCAGAGTTTAAAAACAAAAATGTATTAATTGTTGATGACTCGATAGTAAGAGGTACTACTTCAAAAGAAATTGTTCAGATGGCTAAAGATGCAGGCGCAAATAAAGTTTTTTTTACATCAGCAGCTCCACCTGTTCGTTATCCTCACGTTTATGGAATTAATATGCCTAACAGAGATGAATTAATAGCTCATAATAGGACAATAAGTGAAATAGCCGATAAACTTGAAATTGATAACCTTGTTTATCAAAGTGTTGAAAGTTTGCGTAAATCTATAATTAGTGATTCTCCTATTAAAGATTTAGAGATGAGTTGTTTTACTGGTGATTATGTAACTGGAACAGTAAATCAAGAATACTTAAATTGGGTTGAAAATGAATATAAATCTTAGTTGAGAACGTTTTCAAGTCTGAAACAATTTTCAATGTATTCATCTTGATCTAATTTTAAAAAATCATTTAAAAAATTTGATTTATTCGATTTGAAATTTAATTTATTTAGGTCTAATCTTGCAGATTTATTTTTATTAGTTTCAATATCAAGGTAATGGTTACCTGTCATTATTTTGAGGAAGTAATCTTTTTTAAGTTGGGTTTTTTCATTTAGGTATCCCAAACTGTATTCATTTGAGTAGTAAATTTCACTACTATTTATACAAAAGATTTGTCCTTGTCTAGACACTAAAAAAATATTTTCCCCATTATGGTATGTACAGCAAGATACGATTTTTTCAGTTGGTAAAAGTTTCGCAAGTATTAATCCTTGAGATTGTTTAGAAGTTGGCGCTAAAAATTTATTTGATAAATTAAATCTAAAAATTCTTCCTAATGAGGTTAAAATTATTAAATCTTTGTTTTCATTAGAAATAAATGAATCAATTGTTTTAAAATTATTCTTTAATTTTGTAATTGTAAAAGATCTATTACTTTTAACCATATCTTCATCAAATAAAAGTTTTTTAAATCTTCCATCAGAATTCAAGACGCATAAATAATTTCTAATTTCTTTTTTAATTGAATGAAAATTTATTATTTCACTAGGATGAATATTTCCAAGAATTTTATTATCTAATTTATAGTCCTTATTAACATTTGACTCCCAATCAATGTTAAAAACTTTTCCTGTATTTGTGATTCCAATTAATTTTATATTTTTTTCAATATTGCATATAAATTTTTGAATATTTTTGTTATCTATGATTTTATTGACAACCTCAAAGGATTTCTTGTAATTGCTTAAAATCATCCTTTTTAAATAAAGTCTATTGTCTATGTATAGTTTGGTTTTTTTATTTATAAAGTCTTCTAATATTTGATTATTTAGCGTTTCTAATTCTTCGTTTTGATTTATATTTTTAATTACTTTTGTTTTTCGTATAACATTATATTTTTTCTTTAATATAAATAATTCTTCTATAAGTAATTTAAGTAATAATTCTCTTTCATTCAAAAGTTTTTGAAAATAATTCTTTTTTTCATCTAAACTTTTTATTTCATTATCAATTTGATTTTTCTCTAGATTTGTTAATTTTTTTAATGGCATATCCAAAACTGAATTTGCTTGTTTTTCACTTAAGAAAAATTTTTTAATTAATTTTGATCTTGCTTCTACAGAATTTTCTGATTCTTCAATAATTGCGATAACTTTTTTAATGTTTTTTGTGGCTTTAGATAAACCTTCTGATATTTCAAGTTTTTCAAGTGTGTTTTTTAAAAAATAATAAGTTCTTTTTCTAATTGTTTCTTCTCTAAATTCAAGAAAATAGTTGAGATATTGTTTTAGGTTTAGTTGTACAGGCTTGCCTTTAATTAAAGCTAAGAATATTGCACCAAAGTTTGTTTGGAGACTTGTTTTTTTATATAAATTAGAAATAACAAGTTCAGAATTAGAATCTTTTTTTAGCTCTATTACAATTCTCATTCCATCTCTATCGCTCTCATCCCTAATATCAGAGATCCCATCTATTTTCCCTGAATTAACAAGTTCCGCGAGTTTTTCAATCCAACCTGCTTTATTGATTTGGTAAGGAAGTTCCGTAATGATTAGTGCATTCTTTTTATGTTTACCTTTGCCTAAATTTATTTCTTCCGTATTTATAACTCCTCTTATCGTTAAAGATCCTTTTCCTGTTTCATAAAGTTCCTCTATCGCTGGGCTATAGATTAATTCTCCACCTGTAGGAAAATCAGGCCCTTTAATAATGTTAAAAAGTTTCTTTTCTCTTATATCTTTATTTTTTACTAAAGCAACTAAACCATCTATAATTTCGCCAAGGTTGTGAGGGGGTATATTTGTTGCCATACCAACAGCAATACCTGATGAGCCGTTCAATAGTAAAAATGGTAGTTGAGCGGGAAGAACATCCGGTTCTTTTTGAGAACCATCAAAGTTGTTTGAAAAGCCTACTGTTTCAGATCCAATTTCTTCAAGAAACCCTTTATGAGCTATTGGGGATAATCTGGTTTCCGTATATCTCATTGCTGCTGGCGGATCATTATCTACAGATCCAAAGTTTCCGTGACCGTCAAGAGTAGGATATTTAGTTGAAAAATTTTGTACTAGCCTTACTAATGCATCATACACTGCTTGATCTCCATGAGGATGATACTTTCCAAGTACATCTCCAACAACTCTTGCACACTTCCTAAATGGTTTATCAGGTGTTAAGCCCAATTCGTACATTGCATATAGTATTCTTCTTTGTACAGGCTTGAGGCCGTCTCTTGCATCGGGTAAAGCACGTCCAACTATTACGCTCATTGCATACTCCAAATAAGAACGTTGCATTTCTTCTTGAAGTGAGATAGAAGTGAAGTTTTTCTTATCCATTAGAGCGCAAAATTGTATTATTATTGATTAACTAAGTTAAGATTAATAGGTAAAATAATATTTACCAGTATTGAAAATTAAGATGATTCAATTATTTTGGATTTTGCCAATATTACATCTTTTTTAAGCTGCTCATTTTGTAAAAGAATTTCTGTAGAGGTTTGTAATTTTTCCCCCCATAACTGTTCTTTTCTGTAATTATAATTTACATATTTGGGATCTTTATCCAAAGCTTTTTTTGCCAGCTGAATTGCTAATTTAAAATCATTAGTTCTTAAGCATGAGGCCAATCCAAGTAATGGTTCAGCATTTTCCTCAATTGAGATTGCGCTTTCAAAAAGTTTGATTGATAGATCTATATTGTTTTTCTCAAAATAAGCTAAACCTTGATTATTTATTGCTTGCCAGAAATCAGGTTTAATTTTTATAGATCTATCAAACAATTTGATAGCTTCCAAGTAATTTTTTTCCATTAAAAAAATATTTCCTAATTGAAAAATAGCCTTGTGGTTATTAGGTTCTATCTTTATTCCTTTTTCTAAAGCACTCTTTGCTTTTGTTAGTTGGGAAATTTTTAAATAAATATTGCTTTTTGCGAAATATATTTCGCTAATTTTTGAATTGATCTGTTCTGCTTTATTTAGAGAATTTAATGCGTTTTTGTATTTTTTACTAGCAATTTGTCCTTCAGCTAAAATTAACCATAGTTTTTCATCTTTTGGATTTATTTTTACAGCTAATTTGGCTAAGTTAAGACTGTCTTCATATTGCCCAAAATAAATTAGTTGATAAGCATTTTTGCCAATATATAAACTTTGCTTTTGTAAATTTTTTATTGTTGGGAAATAATAATAAGGAACTATTGCTTGAATTTTTTCTATTCGAAAAAAGGAAAAACTGATCAAACAGATCCAGATTAATTGTTTTAAAAACTTTTTCATATTTTAATTTTTTTATGATTTAGATTTGCTTGTATGTTCCTTTTCCACATCCATGGTTTAATTCTTTTTAATGTAGTACCTTTAAGATTTTCTTTCCAGGTTTTATCGGTCCAATTTAAAGATTCAATATTAAGATTTTTGATCCATTCTTTGGGTGTAGTTTCAAAATTATTGTTGTATGGCACTGACTTATTCCAAGGGCATACATCTTGACAAATATCACATCCCGCAACCCATCCGTCTAAATTTTTTTCTATTTTTTTTGGAATAGTTTTATCTTTGTTTTCTATTGTGTGATACGCAATGCATAGATCTGACTGTATTACAAAGGGCTCTACTATTGCTTTTGTGGGACAATGTTCAATACAAATGTCACATTTTCCGCATAGTGATTGATGAGGTTTATCAGGTATTAAATCTTTTGTAAGGATCATAAAACCTAAAGTTAACCAAGACCCATTTTTTTTACTTATTAAATTACTATTTTTACCTATCCAACCAATTCCTGACTCCTCAGCCCAAGCTTTTTCAAGAAGCGGAGAGGTATCAACACATATTTTCCATTTGCAATCAGGAATTTCTAGGTTGATCCATTTACCAATATTCTTTAATTTTTTGTAAATCACTTTATGATAATCTTCTCCTTGGCTAAATTTAGCTACCTTGAGGAAACTATTATTGTTATTTTCGGAATTAATGTAAGCAAATCCAACGCTTAAAACACTTTTTGCATCATTAAGAATTGAGCTTATATTTTGTCTTTTTTCTGCTTCCATCCATTTCATGTCAGCATGGTGGTTGTTCGATAACCATCTCTCAAGTGCATTAGTCCTCAATTTTATGCGCGAACTACCTGGTATTGAAGCTATTCCAGCAATCGAAAAACCTTCCAAAATAGCCCTTTCTTTTAATTTTTTACTTATTTCTTTTTTGTCTTCAATTGTATTAATCATTGCTTTATTCTTTATAGCATTGCCATTAAAAGTAAATTTTGGAGAATAAACTTATAAATAAATTAGATATATTTAAGAAAAATATATCTTATCTTAGTAAATCAGTTAAATTATTAGTAAAGTTAGTATAGATAGAAAAGTTATTTTGGTTGAAACTAATCAAAATCAAGATTCAAATTTAGGATCCAGGCTTCAACAAGATCTAAAAAATGATCTTATAGCAGGCTTGTTAGTTGTAATACCTTTAGCAACAACAATATGGCTTTCCTCATTAGTTAGTAAATTTGTTTTAACGTTAGTCACTTCGGTTCCAAAGCAACTTAATCCTTTTATTACTTTAAATCCTTTATTACAAGATTTAATTAATCTTACCTTAGGTTTAACAGTTCCCTTACTAGCTATTTTGCTTATAGGATTGATGGCGAGAAATTTCGTAGGAAGATGGTTATTGGAATTTGGAGAAGGTACTTTATCAAAAATTCCTGTAGCTGGAGCGGTTTATAAAACTCTTAAACAATTGCTAGAAACTTTTTTAAGCAATAAATCTAATAGATTTAGAAGAGTTGTTTTAGTTGAATATCCTCGTGAGGGACTATATAGTGTAGGCTTTGTAACTGGAGATGTAGGACCTTCTCTGCAGCCAGAATTGGAAGAAAAATTATTTAGTGTTTTTATACCTACAGCACCAAACCCAACTACTGGGTGGTATACACTTGTTCCTGAGTCTTCTGTAAAGGATTTGGATATTTCTGTTGAGGATGCTTTTAGAACAATAATTTCGGTTGGGATAGTTAATCCAGACGAGAAAAATAACACTACAAATCCAACATTTTCAAAATTATTTTCTCAATTAAGAGCTTCCACTAATACTTCTTCTTAATTGATGTATAGTAAATCACTATCTAGAGAATTATCTCTAATTTCTCTTGGACTTATAAAAGATAAAGGTGATTTAAAATTAAATAAATTTCAGATAGATGAAATTTTTGAATCTGCTCTGGATTCTTTAATAAACCATTGCAGAGAAGAATTAGATAATTGCGAGTCAGAGTTAGAAAATGCCTCACAAAAAATATTAGATAGCGAATTGCAAGAAGGTGTTGATTCCTCTTATTCAAATGTTCGTGATGAGTTAAAAAAATCTCTTATAAAAATTGAAACTGTAATGAATACGCTCTCAGTAACTTTAGACTTTCCAAAATTAGTTGTTTCTAGCGGTCAAATTGATATTAGAGAGGATGTGAATCAAAGGATTTGTAATATTATCAATAACCTTAAAAGTATTGATTCTGATATTGATCAAGTCATGGAAGGCTGGAGATTAAAAAGATTACCAAGAATTGATAGGGATATTTTGCGTTTAGCTTATGTGGATATTAATTTTTTGAATACACCTATCGCTGTTGCTTGTGATGAGGCTGTTAACTTAGCTAATAAATATAGTGATTTGCAAGGAAGAAAATTTATTAATGGAGTCTTAAGGAGATTACAAACAGTTAAATTGCAATAATTATTTGATATAAATAGAAGGTAATTTAAAATTTATTGAATTCGAATAATAAAAATATCAATGACTAATACTGATTTTGATAAT